>NZ_JAKUFV010000031.1:0-44753 GCF_022663595.1 Bacillus cereus group sp. BfR-BA-01360 | reverse complement strand
AACCGAAATTACGTGATAATTCTTCATCATGAGAAGCAACAGCTTCTGCAGTTTTATTAAGCTGCATATTAATGTCTTGTAATAACTGTGCGAAATTCTGTACTTTTGGTTTTAATTGATTAAACTGTTGGTCAAAACCTTCAAAAGCACGGCCTTCCCATTCTCCTCTTAATTCATTCTGTAAGATTAGAATCTTAGTTTTATATTTATTTAATCTCATAAACTATTACTTATCCAAAACTTTTTGGGCTATTAATGTTTAGCATATACAAGCTTAATAGATTAGATTAAATTTTTTATTCACTAGAGAACTCATATACAATTATATCAAGATTGAGATCGCGAAGTTGTAGTTAAAAATATCATGTATAGTAGAACAATAGCGGCTATTGTCATGTAGGATATTGTTAATCCAAATGCATCTGCTATAGTACTGCTAGCTATTGGCCCAATCATCATACCAATTGAATAAACTGTATTATAAATGTATACTATACTTTTAAATTAAGAGGATAGCTCCTTTAATGTATACTATACTTTTAAATTAAGAGGATAGCTCCTTTAATGTATCCTGTAATTTAAATTTTTTAAGTTGATAAGAAGCAATTAATCCTGCACATGTCCCCAATAATATACTAATTACGACTAAAAATACTATTTGTACATAAGGAATATCTATCACACTTAAATCCAAACTAGGCAAGACAATATAGCTAAATATTATTCCTCCTAGCACCCCAATAACACTCGCTATTAGCCCTAAAAAAGTCCCTTCTAACCAAATAATTTTTTTCATTTGTCCTGGAATTGCACCAACTGCTCGAATCATACTAATTTCAGCACGACGTTCGTATATACTTGCTATAATTGCATTCATCAAACCAATCCCGGAAATTATAAAAATAATACCAACCAATAGCTGAATTAATAGTAACATTTGATTTAACAACGTTTGTTGCTCTCTTAATAAATCTGTACTATTAATAAGTTCTATATTGGCTCCATTTTTTATAACTCGATTAATCTTCTGTTCTATACTATTAATATTTTTATGAGGATCTATCATTATTTCTATAGATTCATAACCTTTTATATGAAAATTCTTTTTTCCCCATTCTTCATTAACTAATACTGCCCTTGTATTCATTTGTAAATTTTTTTCTAATATTGACGTAATCTTAATAAATTGTGGCTTATGATTTTGCGATTGGATTTTAATTTTATCATTCAATTTTATTCCTAAATAATCAGCTGTTTTCTTTGAAATAATTCCCTCACCATTTTTTAAAGGTTCCTGTAAACTTTTCCCTGATACTACTTTTATTTTTTTAATCTTACTAAATTCAACCAGATCTACCCCAGAAACCTCTATATTTTTAAAATCAATATTTTGTTTACGCATATAGTCATACCATTCAGGATCAGACTTTTTAAAATCGTAATCAACTAATTGAGATTGAGTATCCGTCGCTATAGCAACAACATCTTTCACACCTTCTATCTGCTTAACTTTTTCTAACCATTCAAAAGGAATATATTCATTCCCACGCATTAACATTGGAATACGAATAACTAAGTCTGAAGGCATACTTTCCTTTATCCCTTGTTTCATACCTTCCTTCATTGAATTCATATACATACTCCCTACTAAGGCTAACATAAATCCAAATGATATTATTGCAACCGATATTGCTGCTTTTTGTCGATTACGAATTACATTTCGGCTACTTATAGAGGTTTCTATACGAAAGAAAATTTGGAACGGTTTCGTGATTATAGGTGCCATAACTCGAATAATAAATGGTATGGAAAATAATAAACCTACCACAAATAAAAATGTACCTATAGGACTAATATTTATTTTGAAAAACTTCTCTGTGAAACTTGCACTTACTCCAATAGCAATACCCAATATCGCTATAAAGAAGCTAATTATACTTATTTTTTTCTCTTTTTCTTCGGCAGAAAGAAATCCAGGTCTAAAAGCTTGTACAGGAGGAACTTTTCTTATTGACATCGCTGGAATAATTGATCCTACTATAGACATAATAATCCCCAAAATTAAAGTCAAAATTAATAGATTCCATGGGATTATAAAAATTTCGTTATCAACACTTCCCACACCTATCCATCTATTAATAAGTCCAGCAGCCAAACGGTAAAATAAAGTTCCAGATAAAACTCCTACTAAAGAACCTATACTTCCGATTATTAACGATTCAATTATTACTACACCAATGATTTGTGTAGATCCACTACCAAGAGCACGTAATAAAGCCCATTGTTTAAATCGATCACGTACAGACAAGAAAAAGCTTCCCATGACTAAAAGAGCTACTACAAATAATGCAACACCACCTAACCCCCAGATTAAAGGTTTCATTACATTTAAACGATCAAAGGCTTTCTCTACATATACACGCTGATCAATTTTCACATCGCCCAGCACACTTTTGATTTCAGAAACTAAAGATTTTTCTTCACTAGCATTGACTGTTTTAACTTGCACTAAATTATATTTTTTTTTCAAATTTAATTCATCTTGTAGCCATTTAATAGGAAAAAATGCAGTTTGCTTCATTGCAGCCATTGTAGGTGGATTAAGAATTCCAACTATTTTCACTGTTTTTTCATTAAAAGGTGGGAAGGGCATTTTGATTTCTTCACCTAGTTTAAGGTTGTTTTTTTCTATATAAGACTTTGTAAGTGCAACTTCAGCTCCTTTTTCTGGGTACCTACCTTGAACAATCTTATAAGAACGAATTTCAGGTGAATTTTGCTCAACTCCCCAATATGATGGCTGATTTGAGATTTCTGGGTTATTAGGTATTACATATGGGATCAATACCTTCGATACAGTTTTCAAACTTACAAGTTTTTTTATTTTATTTACTTCTTCATCATCCAAATACTTATCATTCTTTAGATAACCAAATTGAAAGTTATAGTCACCATAGTTATTAATAACTTGCTGCTTTACAGTTTCTTCTACAGATTTATTTCCAAGTAACAACATGGTGGCCAACATTACACCTAAAGCCGTACCAAGGATAATGAGTATTGTTCTTAAATGATTTTCTTTTATTGACTTTAACGCATATTTAAAAGTCCACATTTACAGAACCTCCTATCCTACTGAAAATATTTGTTCATAATTTCTTGAATACGTTTAACTTTTTCATGAATATTTTCTTTAGTCTCTCTATATTCATGAATTATTGCACCATCTAATAGGAAAACTACTCTATCTGCATGAGCTGCTACAAAAGGATCATGTGTTACTACCACAGCTGTTTGATTTAAATCATCACAAGCATCCCTAAGTACGGTAATTATATTTTTACTATTTTCCGAATCTAAAGCACCAGTCGGTTCATCCGCTAATATAATTTCTGGATTATTTGCAAAAGCCCTAGCAATTGCAACTCGTTGTTGTTGACCTCCAGAAAGTTGGGAGGGTAGATTTCTTTCTTTCCCTTCTAAGCCAACAATTTTTAAAAGCTTCTTTGCTTGTTCATTTGCTTTTTGTTGTTTAACACCATCTAATAATAATGGAAGCGCAACATTTTCTTCTGCATTAAATATCGGTATAAGATTGAATTGCTGAAAAATAAACCCAATCTTTCTTCTTCGGAATAACGCCAATTCCTTTTCATTTAGCATTGAAATTTCTGTATCCCCTATGTGAATTACCCCTGCAGTTGGTACATCTATTCCTCCCAATAATTGTAATAATGTAGTTTTACCTGATCCACTTGCACCCATTATACATAAGAATTCACCTTGCTTTATTTCAAGGTTTATCCCTTTCAAGATATTTATCATTTTCCTTTCAATAGTAAATGATTTCTCTAAATTTTTAACTTCTATAATTCCCATAAAAACCCCCTATATTACTTAGATATAACTGTAAACGCCAAGGAGAATTTTACAATTTCTGCTAAGTTTCCTTTTACACATTAGATTACGCATAGCCCACTTGATATGGAGCCTCTACAGGTATGATAAACAGCCTTGAAGCCTTAGTAATAACAGAACCATGGCTGATTCTACAAGGCTATCATACCTGCTTCTCCAAATAAAGTGGGCGACAAATGTGGATAAAAATGTAAAGTTCATATTAGCGAAAACTGTAAAATTTATTCTGGCGTTTACAACTACTTAATTAGAAATTAAGCAATCCTTTTATAAACATGTAAACGATTTCTTTTTAATTCGAAGTACTATAATAAGCAGTAGTTTTATTAGACATATGTATTTCTACTGGCTAAAACAAACTGATTTAGCAACACTTTATCTGTAACACGAGTACCACCAATATTAGAATCTAAATCAAATCCTTGTTTTTTCCATGCTTGCCAAACTAACTTAGAACAATAATATTCACTTTCAGACCATTTAGTTGTCCATATTGTGTATGGTGATCCTTCTTTACTAAGTGCAAAATCCACAGTATTTGTAGTTTGGCCACCTTTAGCACCATTTACAATTAAAGCTACTTCAGTTTTATAGTTTCTCCATTTATTTGGTCTTCTCTTAACACCATATGTAGGAGTAGCATCAATCATATAACTTCTATCCCAATCTACAATAGCTGTATGACCATGCTGAAATCCCCAAGTATTTGAATAAAATATCTCCAGCTGACCCTAAAGCATCACCATAATAAGGACTCGTATTGGCAATAGAAGATTGTTGTTTTAATCCTTTATTATTAATTTTATTTGATTTAGTAAGATTTGAAAGATATTCATGTTTTTCTGGATTTTCTTCTTTTAATCTCTCTACTTCTTGATTTAACATTGGAGAGTTTTTAATTGAATAACCATCTTTTTTCATTTGTGATAAAACTTCTTTTTCTTGTTTAAAGGCTGTTTCCTCTGAGACTTTCCAAGCTTTTTCTAACAATTCCTTATCTTGATTACTTAAATTATTTACTCCTTCTGAAGAAGCTTCAGCACTTGTGAAACCAGAAAATAAAATTCCAGCTGCTACTAAACTACTTAAAACCTTCCTATAATTTAACAAAAAACCATATTCCTTCCTTTTTTCACTTCTCCCTTCGACAATTATACTATTTTTCAGCAAATTATTCACCATTTTTGAAAATATTTCCCAATCAGAAAATAAAGACTAATCGAGTAGGAGAGGGTGATTAACCCTCGACCTCTCACACCACCGTACGTACGGTTCCGTATACGGCGGTTCAATTAAGTCTGACGAATCATTGAATATCTATTACTCAAACTTCTGAGCCCTAGACTTTCCCAATACGAATTGTCTAGGGTTCTTTGTAGAATTGGACTTTTTGAGATTCTCCAATATTGTTTTCTAGAGTTCCCCCATTCGTATGCTATCTGTTTGGAAATACCGAAAGATTGAAGCTTCTTCCTTCTTGTTCTTGGTAACTTCCATTGTTTCCACACAATCATCCGAAGTCTTCTCCGAGTCCATTTGTCCAATTCTTGAAATATGGTTGGTGTGTCACTTCATGCATAATATCCACACCATCCAATTAGATATTGATTGAGTTTCTCCATTCTTTGTTCCATTGATATAGATTTTGACCTCGCTGTAAGTTCTCGAATTTTCTTCTTCACTCGTTTCTTACTTTCGTTGGAGATTCTAATCTTTACTTCTTTCCCTAACGTAAAGCTAAACCCAAGAAAATTTCTCTTCCAAGGTCGGTCAATTGCTGACTTCTCTTGGTTTACCTTTAACTTTAATTTCTTTTCAATGAAGGTTGTAACCGATTCTTTCACACGGATTCCAGCTTTTCTTGATTTCACGTAAATATTACAGTCATCCGCATATCTTACAAATCGGAGACCTCTAGCTTCTAGTTCTTTATCTCGTTCATTCAAGAGGATATTCGATAATAGGGGGCTTAACGGTCCACCTTGTGGTGTTCCTTCGTAAGTGTCTCTTACTACTCCACTTATCATTACACCCGATTGTAAGTATCTTCGAATCAGTCGAAGTATTCGTTTGTCCTTCACTTTCTTTGCGATAATTGCCATCAATTTATCATGGTTTACTTTGTCAAAGACTTTCTCTAAATCCATGTCTATTACCTATTTGTACCCTTCCTTTATATACGTTCTCGCTTTCCTTACGGCATCATGTCCTCTTTTATTCGGGCGAAAGCCATAGCTATTTGGTGAAAACGTAGGATCAAATATGGGAGTTAAGATTTGAGAGATTGCTTGTTGGATGAAGCGGTCTGTCACGGTTGGGATACCTAATACCCTTACTCCTCCGTTTGGTTTCGGGATTTCGATACGACGGACAGGAGAAGGTATATATGTTCCTTCCTCAATTTTGCTCGCGAATGATTTGCCAATTCTCGTACACATGCCTTCGTAGGAATGTTACGGGCATGTTGTCGATTCCATGACTCCCTTTGTTCGACTCTTTTCAGAGCCATGATTAAGGTTTCCCGTGACAATAGTTGTTTCATCAACATTTTGATATTCCTTTCTTCGTGAACGTTACTTTCTGTTTGTGCCACTCTTTACTCAGCCCTCTTGAAGTAGTCCCCCATGTATTCACCATTTCCTCCCTCAAGTAAGTCCGTTTGGATTGTCTGCTTCTACATAAAGAGTGAACGCCCAGTGTAATGTTCTTCCTAATTGTTCAGTCCTTCCCTATCTTTTCGCCGAGATAGGTACTATGACCTCTGCTAACTTCCGATTGTTCAGCTTACTTTCATAAGTAAGGTTATCAAGTTCACTTGACGTATCAATCAGACCTCCCCAGGTAAGCACATATTCTTCCTCTCCACCTATCTGCTTCATTTACTCTGTATCACCTTTGGCAGTAAGGACTTTGATTTGTTTAGCAATCTCATCCAATGATACCTAGCCTTATATGAAGTTCGTGTTCCTCAGACCGGAGATTTGCCGCCGACTTCCTTCAGATTCCGCGTCACCACGGACACCCTTGTCTTAAGCTAATCGTTACTACTGCCTTCACAATTCGGGACTTGAACCCTAGAGAATATGCACATGCTGGGCGCACTAAAAATAAGAATCCTTGTATTGACAAGGATTCTATGAAAAATTCGCTACCTATAATAGGACGTTATATTAACCTTACATACATATAGTATTCATCAAGATTAATCTTTACAATTAAAAGAAAACTAAATTACATCTTTAATGTTAAGCTATCCCACAATTAATAATTCTAGTTATTTGACATATTTAAGTGAGGGTTAATCTGAAGCTCTTTTAGCAAATTCGAAAAGTTCGAATCGATGAAAGTTGATCATTAAAATCTAAATGCGTATGAAGATTAACCACACGTGAATTGTTACCTCTAGTTATTAGTAAAATAATCCTACCTTTGAAGCCTCTATGCTCATACAAAGCTACTAAAGATCTAGGTGGGCATCTTACAGAAGAAATTTTATCATTCCACACATCTCCGACATATTCTACATCATTTCCTAGATTTACATTAAATGACGAACCAGTTGCGTTTATATGTTCAAAGAATTCGACTGTACTTTGTCTAACATCTATATTTTCATAAGAATCAGGATTGTAATTACTTGGATTGTAATTACTTGGATCATAGTTATTTGGATTGTAATTATTTGGATTATAATACATAAACATCTCTCCAATACTCTTTTTCTAGGCTATATTAATCATCTTAATATTAATTATTGATACAACTTCGCAGTCAATGACATTATATTTAACTGTAAAGTTTTTAGATAATTGTCCATATAAAATTGGATGAATGCCTTATTAATCCAAAGCTATGCTTTGGATTAATAAAAAAAATACCTAACTAAAATACAAATGTTAAAATGTCCATATTCCACCTAATAACAAAGTCTATATGTTTTAATTGATGAAGTATTGTCCCCCCAACCACCTTCTACAAGATTAAAAAGTTGAGGAGAATTCCCTGTATTTACAAGATACCTAACTCTCCCCCCGAAACCTCTATGTTGATATAAAACCA
Organism: Bacillus cereus group sp. BfR-BA-01360; assembly: GCF_022663595.1. NCBI lineage: Bacteria > Bacillati > Bacillota > Bacilli > Caryophanales > Bacillaceae > Bacillus > Bacillus cereus group sp. BfR-BA-01360. The sequence goes on along the minus strand of NZ_JAKUFV010000031.1, from coordinate 36,776 downwards.
CTAAAGTAAGAGGTGCAACAAGCACAGAAGAAATTCTATCACTCCACCAGTCTTCCAAAACTTCTTTAAATTCTCCTGAGTTCATTGTGAAAGAAGAACCTGCCCCATTAATATGTTCATAAAAAGTGTTAACAGGACCACGAAAGTTTAAATTATAACTATATTGGTCATAAAACATAAAAATCCCTCCAATACACTCCATTTCCTATAAAACATATGCCCATTTACAATTTATGTATGGGCGATTAACCAATCAATATTTAACTTTTTTAAATAAATATCTAAATTAAAAAATCTAATAAATATCTTGTCTATTTAGTACTTTCCCCCTAGACAAGTAAAAACTTAAAACTACCCAATCACATTAGATAAATTACTCATAATCTATAATTTGAATGACTATGTAAAACTCTTAAAATACCTTATAAAACCTTAATTTACACTTAGATTAATATATGAATTAAAGAGAGAGAAAAAACTATGTACTGTATAAACTGTTTTCCAGTACTTGACTGTGTTTATTTTGGAAATAGACCGATTTGCTATTATAAACAACAATGTACCATAAAGACTTGTCCAACTATACCAGAGATTCCGATACCAATACCCGGTTCAGAACCATTAGGACCGGTAGAAATGTCCTCAAATTCTCCTGCAATCATGTGATATTCATCTGAACCAAGTTGTTTTGCGCGTTGCATGCAAATAACAGGAGGTGATTTCTACACCTGTCAAAGAGTATGTAAGCCCATTTACCAGTAATTTCACGACATAACTTGGTGGTTGGCTGGGGTAAGTGAAGCGAGAGGCTAGACCCTTTTAATGTCTTAAAAATATAAAATAAATATTTATTCATGAACACTTGAACTAGGCGGTTCCGCGGGTATGATTCCTATAACGAGAATTATGTAAATAAGCTGTCCACATGGGCAGCTCCATTTACATAATTCTCGTTATCAGTAGTCAACGATGCATAAAATTTTCGTTATGGGGGAATGAAAAAATCTTAGGTTGATGAACATAAGGTATCGTCAGCATTTTGGAAAATAACCACGCTAAGAGTTTTTGAGTCATTTTAATGTAGGTTTAAAATAAAGTTTGATCACTTTTTGCTATGTTATTGAACTAAATTTGGCTTTGTAATTAAATGCAATTGAACACTGCCCGCCACTTTATTGTTGATTTTGGCAATAAACAATATTACCTCCGGTGCTAAAACAGTTTGCCAATACTTTATCGCTTCTTCTTGTTCCAGTGGAGGTAAAAAACCTATTGACGCTCCATCATCTACTAAAGTTTTCAAAAGTTCAGAAATCTCTTCAATATCTTCATCAAGTAGTTTACTCTCTTTTATTTCTAGATTTTGCATTACTTTACTTTTCCCCCTTTTGTTCACTCAATATATAATTGTATATGTTAAACTGCGCTTACTGAAGAAACGGGCCCTATAATTGAACAGCATCCTATGCCTTATTGCATAGTTTTATTTTTGTCATAGGCAAAACGAATAAAGATAAGAAATAATAGTGATTAATTGCAACAAAGCCAAATAATGCAATTTCATTATTTGAAAAATGTAATGGCTCATACCTTAATAAAAAATCGCCAATCCCTTAATCAAATTGATATTTTCCCCCAAATAAAAGAAATCAACGATTGTAATTGTAACACTTCCCATTTCTGACCAAATTGCATATGCAATGGACATTTCTATCCCCTTTAATGTAAATGAAAGAAAAACAAAGCTATATATTGAATACAAAAATAAGGATACTTGAAATAATTTTTATTATTCTAAATTTAGCGTTATTGTTTTGAATTTCCACACTATTTTTTTATTATCTAAACAGTTAATAACATGTAATAAAAACCTCTACATTCAAATATTACTACATATTTTTGGAGATAAATAAGATTGTTTTTTCTTTTAATAATAATTAGAATTTCACAAATGATTGAATTAACATAAAAATTATAATACAATTTATATTAAGTTTTATAACCTAGTAATAAAGGTAGGTGTCATTATGTATTCAAAAGCGCGAATTACAGCTGTTGGGACTTATGTGCCTGAGAAAGTATTGTCAAATGAAGATATATCAAACCTTGTAGAAACGACAGATGAATGGATTGTTCAGCGAACTGGTATGCATGAACGAAGAATCGCTTCCTCTAATGAATTCTCTACAACTTTATGCATTCGAGCTGTCCAAAACTTAATCGATCGATTCCATGTTTCAATTGATGATGTCGATTTAATTATTGTTGCGACTGCTACACCAGATTACATGTTCCCCAATACCGCAAGTCAAGTTCAGACTCATTTTGACATCCCTCATACAGGAGCAATTGATTTAAGTGCAGCATGCGCAGGTTTTGTTTATGGATTAATTGTTGCCAATGGCCTTATTACTTCAAGGACTAACAAAAAGATACTCGTAATTGGCGCTGAAACACTGTCAAAAATTACAGATTATAGCGATCGTACTACTTGCATCCTTTTCGGGGACGGCGCTGGTGCAGCTCTTGTAGAATATGACGAACATAATCCTAGTTTTTTAGGAACTTATATGGGATCTAATGGTTCTGGGGGAATTCATTTATATCAAACAGCTTTATCTAAAACGATGAATGGAGCACAATTACAAGACACACCTTATCTCGTTCAAAACGGAAGAGCCGTCTACAAATGGGCTGTAAATACTGTTCCTCAAGGTGTACAAAAATTACTACAGAAAAATCATTTACATGTAACCGATATTGATTGGTTCATTCCACATAGCGTGAATTTAAGAATGATCGAATCCATTTGTGAACGAACAGGTATTTCTCTTGATAACACGCTTATGAGTCTACAATATTGCGGAAATACTTCTGCTGCTTCTATTCCACTAGCACTTGATATTGGGTTGAAAGACGGAAAAATCACTACTGGTAATACATTACTTTTATATGGATTTGGCGGTGGCCTTGTACATGCGGGACTTATTTTGAAATGGTGTATATAGCGCATAATCATAAGGCTGATGTCTTATCACATCAGCCTTACAAACAGTGTGTATTTATTACATTATAGAATATTTTTCGCAACAATTTTTAAATGCTCTGGTGCAATAATTTCTTGTATATGTTCCTGCAAGTCTTCCTGAAGCATCTCTTCTATGTGTTCTAATGATACTTCAAGCGGTGTACATTCTAATGTTTTAATGTTTAATACTGAATAATGATCCTTTTTCTTTATAACTAAATACTGATTTTCTTCTGTTATTAGTAGAGAACCTAATCGAATTTCAAGTAAGCGTTGATCATCAAATTTCATCTTACATCCCTCTCTTTACTTATCAAAAAACATTTTTACAGAATTTCCCTTCTTGCTATCAATCTATCATAAATCATTTCAAAAAAATACATCTAATCCGTTCCTATTCCTATAGAGCACTCTTCATTCTCTTTATGTTTCATCACAAAAAACTTTCTCAACATTTCAAGCTCCCCTTCCTATTTTCGCATTGCTTAAAATGACTTATAATGAATGTAATAAAAGATTGGCCTCTCCTAATTCATGTACATATAGTTGATCGGTACGATTTGTTACCGATCCTTTTTTTGTCCTTCTATGATTGACAATATAAACTCTGCATCTCGCGCTACACCACATAGAAGCGCCGAACCTCTTTGATGTTGCCAAGGTAAACCTATATAGTATAATCCTGACACTACACTAACTCCTCTTGTATGAATTGGCATACCTGCTTGATTCACTGCACCTTCTATTTCAATCCATTGATAATTCGGTATAAATCCTGTGGACCAAATTATATTTTGCACTTCATATGTGCTATCATCTGAAAAGATTACTTTGTTTTGCAATGCACTTACTACCTTTGATTTTACTGTTATTTTCCCATTATGAATCAATCTCTTACATTCAAAACCAAATATGGGATCTTTCTGTTTCTGAAACCATCTTCCCCGTCTCGTATCGGTTCCGGCATATAGTAGTCCGATTTTCTCAAGCCAAGCAAAAATGCTCTTTCCCATTATTTTTAATGGTAAAAAAGAAAGCGGATGGCTAACAGCAATCGTAATATCGCGATACTGCGCAAGCTCTACCGCAATTTGTGTCCCGGAGTTTCCACCGCCAACTACAAGAACTGGCCCATTAGGAATTTGTTTTGGTGATTGATATTGAGAAGAATGAATTTGAAAAATATCATTGGAAAGATTTTTGGAAACAGAGGGAATGAACGGTTTTTGAAAGGCACCTGCTGCAACAATCACTTGTTTCGCTTGTAGCACCTTGTCTGAAGTATAGACTTCAAATGTATCCCCCTTTTTTCTTATCTTTGAAACATTCATCTGTAACCTTACTGGTATAGAAAAATGTTTTGCATATGCTTCTAAATAATTGGCAATTTCGTCTTTCGTTGGATACCCATCTTGCTTTCCAGCTAAACTCATACCTGGCAATGCACTATAAGCTCTCGGTGTAAACAACTGCAAAGAGTCATATCGCTTTCTCCATACATCACCAATTCGCTCTTCTCCATCTAATAAGACAAAGTGATTGTTTTCTCTTTGCAAGTAATACCCCATAACTAAACCTGCCTGACCTGCTCCTACTATAATCACATCTAACATGTGCATCCCTCTTTTCGTCCTAAAACACATGAATATATGTTCATATGTTCATGTGTTTTCTTCCATCATATAAATTTTCTTTTTACAAATCAAGGGGATTTCTTCGCTATAAAATAAGTTTTCACATAACGTTCAATTGTTTTGTATAGACAGATATCCTATAATTACAATGATTGCAACTTTTCGTTGTTGTACCATGACTCCTAGAAATCTGGGAGTTTTATCATTTTTATCACTCAGACTCTGACACTTGTTACTAGAACAGAGAACAAGTCTAGAACTTAATGCATGACATGATGTTAAGTTGCTGTATCTATTCGCTTCTCCTTGGAAAATCAAAAAGTGAGATTATAAGGATACTACCGAATATCTATTTCATTGCAGTCTCTTTGTTAAATGAGAGGAAGTGTTTAAAAACATAGAAATATGTAACGATTATTACTTTCAAATACAACATGACTACTTCAAGGGGGAACATAATCATGAAAAAATTATATTATGCATCGTTTGTATATTTGATTATCGGGTTATTAGCTGGTGTATTTGCGAGAGAATACGCAAAAGCAAAAGGCATTCTCGGCTCTACTCTACTAAATCTTTTACATACGCATACGCTCGTACTAGGATTTTTATTCTTTTTAATCACTCTAGCATTAGCAAAATCATTTGCATTCCATAAAATAAAAGGTTTTGATATGTGGTTTATCGTTCATAATATTGGGTTAATATTAACCCTTGCTTCCATGGCAACACGAGGACTCCTTCAACTAAATGGTGCAGATTTTAAAGGCTTAACGTATATCGTAGCAGTTTCTCATTCTCTTATTGGTCTAAGTCTTGTTTGGTTTATGATTTTATTAAAAAAATCATTCAAAATATAATGTAAAAAAGAGGCTCTCCTATAGGTAGGAAGCCTCTTTTTTAGGTTAAATCATTCTCCTGTTTCAGCAAATGTTTTAATTCGCTCTCCAATCTCACTCCGTACTCTTTGGAATACATCCCATTCATTCTTATCTTCCCAGTCATTACTCCAAATGCTTTACATGAATTCCGACATGTACATATTGCATACTCATTCCTCCCCAACTTCATTCATCCCGCTATTTTAGGGCAGTAAGACTCCCGCCTCAAGATTCAGAAAGAAGCAAGGAAGATAGCTGGGAGTAGGGCTGCCCGTAACAGCCCGATTGGTGAGGGCTCATAATCAGTGGGGGATGAAGAAAACCTCCACTTTTTTTGATTTATGAAATACAAAAACTGAGCAGCAACTACCGCTTCCAGTTTTTCAAAATACACAACAAAGCTCTTCCGACAATAAATGATTGACTTCTTCATCATTCAAATCATAATAACTCCATGTCCCTTTTGTCTCCTTTACAATTAAATTTGCATCAAGAGAGTAAGAAAAAGATTCTTCATCTTCAGGTACTTTGCAAAAATGGCGTGTAAATTGTTTCACCAATTTGTGGAAATGCTACAAGAATAATCATTAACAATAGCGATGGCACTGAGACTTTTTTCATTTCTAATCCCCTCCTATAACTTAGAAAATCTCAGATTATTAAAACGTTCTTTTGCTACGGAATGGGAGGGACCATGATAGAAATGTGATTATACAACAACAAAATAAGCACCTCATTTTCCTCATATCAATATCTATAGGAGGGTATGAGTGAAGCTATCATTTTTACTATTTCTCTTCATAAACATTAAGATAACATATATTGTAAATTCCCATACATACAGATAGTAGGTTCTTATCTTTCTTTGTGAGTATTCTTATTTTTCAGGAGTGAACCATACAATTTGTTGCATGCGAACAAATGTAAGTATTTCTTTTTCTTCTAATGTAATATGATCTGGTTTTACACTTCTTAACGTTCCACTCACACTTCCTCGAATCGTTTCAACTGTAATTCTTCTTCCTACAATAGATTGTAATGTTTGTACAACGTACGGATCAACTAATGCAACGATTTCTCCACTTAACTCATAACCATCTCGAAAATAGCCGTATACATCCTCATATGAATAGTACATACTTTAGCCCCCTCTTTTCAAGATGTTCTGTAAGTGTATGTTCTATTCATTTAAAATGTGCCTATCTAATAGAAAAGAGATACCGCATAATGGTATCTCTTTCATACGTAAGGAATATGAGAAGAAACGATTTTCTTGTCTATTCCCATTTATAAATCCAAAATTCTTCAATCTGCAACCATTTTAATGCTGCAGCATCTTTATTTTGAATTTTCACTTCTGTTTCTTCTAGCATTGCTTCTGTTTGCGAACGATGCGCACGCAAAGCTGCTAGTTTTTGATCAAAGACTTCACTAATATTATTTACAATATCCGGCTCTCCTAATACTTCTTCACGATTTTTTGTAATCGCAACAGCATGTATCACTGGACGCGTTTCTTTTGGCATGCGAGATACAGCGCGAACTGTAGCACGTCCGAATGCGTCATGGTCTGGATGAACACCATGTTCTGGATAGAATGTAATAATTCTTGATGGTTGCACATCACGAATGACAGCTTCAATTTTATCAGCTACAAAATCTACATCTTCAAATTCTAATGTTTTATCATGAAATCCGAGCAATCTTAAATCAGTAATCCCCATTGCTTCACATGCATCTTTTAATTCTTTTTCGCGAATACTTGAGATTGTCTCACGGTTTGCAAATACATGTTTCCCCATATTCCTTCCCATTTGACCAAGCGTTCCGCACGCATATGTTACAGGTACTCCTTGTCTTGTTAATAAACTAATTGTTCCTCCTGCTGCATAGGATTCATCATCGGGATGTGGAAATACAACTAATACATGTTTCTCCATATTTTCCCCTCCTTCTTATTTAAATGGTGTTAAGCTTAATTCAAGAGCTACAGCCAGACGCCCTTTATTATCATGACCTGAAAGTAACAAACGACCTTGCTCGTCCACTTCCCAATGTGTAATACCTTCAGCGTATACCCAGCCGTGATCCATTTTCAGACCAACTCGGTACGGATTCGTTCCAACAATTTTACCACGTTCAAAACGAATGATAGCATTACGAATGAATGCCCCAACTGTCATCATCTTTTCATTAAAATGTGAAGCGTATGCTCCATTTGTTGTTTCTAAATGAATATATACATCTTTATTTACAAAACGTTCAATTTCATGTTGAACAACTGTTTTATCTTTTACTATTTCCATCGGATTTCACCTCTTTAAAACATTTTACGCAAAAATAATGTAAATTGCTATCTCTATATTAGAGCAGAATGCTTACTTTTCCTAATAATTTGCACTTTATTTTACAAATTTATAGTATGTGAAATTTTGTTTTCGCTTACAATTGCAAAACGTTTTCTTTCCTTTTTTAATTTGCTACAATATATTTTATACGGAGGGATAAATTCGACAATTGAATACATATTTTAAAGAAGGTGACATATTGGAACATTCAGCACATGAAGTAACAAACCTGCAATATTATTTTGCAATTGCCGTATTTTTAATTACATACGGATTTATTATTTCGGAAAAATTGAACCGTGCTGTTATTGCACTGTTCGGTGCTGCTATTATGATTATTTTTAGCATTGTAGACTTACATACTGCTTTTACATCTCATATTCAATGGGAAACAATTACCCTTCTCATCGGCATGATGATTCTTGTTCATATTACAAGTCAATCAGGCGTATTTGAGTATGTAGCGATTAAAGCAGCAAAAGCAGCAGGCGGAAAGCCCATTCGCATTTTATTATTTTTATCCCTATTAACTGCCGTCGGTTCCGCATTTTTAGATAACGTTACAACCGTTTTATTAATCGTCCCTGTTACGTTATCCATTACACGCATGTTAAAAGTACAACCTGTTCCTTACTTCATTTCAGAAGTATTATTTTCAAATATTGGTGGTACAGCGACATTAATTGGTGACCCACCAAATATTATGATTGGATCAGCGAATAAGCATCTAGATTTTAATGCTTTCTTACTTAATTTAGCACCCATTGTTCTTATTATTTCTATCGTTACGTTAACTATTATTTACTTTATGTATAGGAAAAAATTGAAAACAACACCTGAACAAATTGCAAAACTTATGACTTTAAATGAAAAAGACTATATTCGTGATCAAAGCTTACTCGTCAAATCTCTTTCTATATTAGGTTTAACGATTCTCGGCTTTATTCTTCACTCTATTATTCATGTGGATGCAGCGGTTATCGCAATGACTGGTGCGACGCTCCTTATGCTAATTGGCGTGAAGCAGCACAAATTAGAAGATGTATTCGCTCACGTTGAATGGGTAACGATTTTCTTCTTCGCCGGATTATTTGTTCTTGTTGGTGGATTAATCGATATTGGGCTCATTTCATCTCTTGCTAAAGACGTAATTGATGTAACAAATGGTGATATTGGCTTTGCAGCTATGCTTATTTTATGGGTATCAGGAGCTGCATCCGCAACCATTGATAACATTCCATTTGTCGCAACGATGATTCCGCTTATTCAAGACTTGGCAGCAGGGCTTGGCTTATCTGTTGATTCGCCACAAATCGAAGTACTTTGGTGGGCACTATCACTCGGCGCTTGCCTAGGCGGAAACGGAACTTTAATCGGAGCATCCGCAAACGTGGTCGTAGCAGGTATTGCGAACCGTGAAGGACATAGATTTTCTTACCTTGATTTCTTAAAAATTGGCTTACCGTTAACCATCATTGCATTATTATTATCACATGCTTATATATATTTACGTTATTTAATATAACAAGGTTTGCAGCGATGTGCTGCAAACCTTGTTTGTTACCACAATCCCCCAATCATTGAACACCTTTTTTAATTTCTACAACCAGTCTTTCATGTCTAAGCTGTTGAACTTCACTTTGCAGTTGATGCACACTACCGTGCAATTCTTTTAACTCTGCTGCCTCTTCATTTACTGATGACATGTCTAAAACCCAACTACGTTCTCTTTAGAAATTGGTGCTAAGCCACCGATTATTAAAAAGTCGAAAAAATACAAGAAAGATTTGATTCATTCCTTAATCATTTCAATTTACATATCAAAAAGGTAGCTAGAAGAAATTCTCTAGCTACCTTTTTTGTACTATCCAGAAAAAGCTTCCGAATATTGAACAACACCTTGCACATTTTGAAGAGCATGTTCCGTTAACTCCATTGCCATAAACACTTCGCCTGGCACATCAAATGGTGCACGTATATCCCATAGGTGAGTCGGTTTAAAACCAAATTTCGTGTAATACTCTTTATGCCCTAAAACAATGACAGAATGGTATCCAAGCTCTTTTGCTTTTCTTAATACATTTGAAATCAACAAACTTCCAATTCCTTTTTTCTGATACCCTGGTGCAACAGATACTGGAGCAAGTGCTAGCGAATCTATACATTTATCACCATCTACTATTTGAATTTTAGATAAAAGGATATGACCAATAATTTCTTGATCCACCGCCACTAATGATAATTCTGGAATAAACGCATCACATTTTCTAATACGACTTACAAGTTCATGCTCTCTCTTATCGCTAAACTCTTCATGTAAAAATGCCTGTTGTACAACTTCTTCTGTTTTTTTATGCTCTTCTTCACGTTCTTGTCTAACAATTATTGGCATAACCTCTTATCCTTTATTCTTTCTTATTTCTTTTTGAATGTTACGCAGTGCTTTTTTTGATCCACGCTCTATATCATGCTGCATTTTTCGTTCTTTATAATCTACAAACAACGTATCTAAATCGTAACCTTCTGGATATAATTCCTTCGCCTCGACCTCTAAAGCAATCCGTTTACTATTTACTTCTATAAACCGCTCTTTGGAAAACACGACAACGTTGGAGAAGTTATCTTTCTCTCGGTATATAATTCCAAATTCATCATCATCTAATAATCTCACGCGATCTCCTTTTTTATATGCATATGCCTCTTCTACCGCTTGCTTTACAATTTTAGGCTTTCTTACTTTTCCTTCATGTAGCTTTTCTAAACGATATTCTTTGTTTTCCATGTACTCTTTTGCTCTTTGCAATACATGTTCTCGTACATTCATTTTTCGAGAAATCCAAAGTGCATTACTTTCTCCCGATTTTCCAATTAATAATTGATACATCGGTTCCAATGTTTCACTATGAAATTGCATCGCTGCATTCATAAAGTCACTATGCATTTCTGAGAATCGCTTAATCTCACCATAATGCGTCGTCGCGACAGTGATACAGCCCATGTGATAAAACTCTTCTAAAATAGAAATCGCTAGCGCAGCTCCCTCATTCGGTTCCGTACCGCTGCCTATTTCATCAAATAATAACAGCGTATTATTATTTGATACTTCCATAATTTCTGAAAGATTTTTCATATGAGATGAAAATGTACTTAGTGCATTTTCGATACTTTGATTATCACCGATATCTACAAAGATATGTTCAAAAACAGCAATCTCCGTTTCTCGCTCTCCTGCAATATGAAACCCCGACATTGCCGCTAATGTTAATAATCCGATTGTTTTCAGAACAATCGTTTTCCCCCCAGCATTTGGTCCTGTAATAATTAAACTTCGATACTTTTGACCAATTTCAAAATTTAGCGGTATCACTTTTCCTGATAAAAGCGGATGCTTGCAATGAACGAGCTTTATATACCCGTAATCATTTAACTTTGGTTCTATTCCGCCAATTTGCTTACTAAATTTTGCTTTGGCAAATACTAAATCATATTGACTCACTAGCTCTATATTTATTTTGATTTGATATATGTTTTCTAATATCATTCCTGAGAGAGTTGCTAATATTTGATATTCTTCCATCGCTTCTTCCGCTCGTAAGCTTGCCAGTTCCACGTTTAATGTTGTAACAGTATTTGGTTCTATAAAAACAGTAGAACCTTTAGAAGAAACTGCAACAATTGTTCCTGCAACTTGATTTTTATAAGACGCTTTCACCGGAATCGTATATCGGTCGTCCTTTTTACTAATGAAGAATTCTTGTATATACTTCTTATTTGCACTACTGTTTAAAAATTTATTTAACCGTTCCTTTATTTTTCCCTCTACCGAATCCATTTGATTTCGAATTCGTTTTAATTCTTTACTTGCAGCAGAATCAACACGGTTTCCTTTTATACAAAATTGTATTTCTTCCTCTATGCTTTTAAACTCGGACATAGAATTTGCATACGCTGCGAGCATTGGTGCAAAAAATTCCTTATCTAACATAAACTTTTTAATCTTGCGACAGCCCCGTAAAAAATCTGAAACACTCACGAACTCGCTTGGCTCTAGAATCATTCCTTTTTCTAGTTTTTGCATGATGTTATCAATATTAGAAATACCTAAAAAAGGTACATGTCCTTCTGCATCTAATATCGCTCGCGCTTCCGTCGTTTCATTCAATCGATTTCGTACTACCTTTATATTTGTACTTGGCTCTAATTGATCCAATAATCGCTTTCCTAACCCACTTACACAGTAAGATTTAACAATGTCCTTCAATTCATTGTACTGCAACTTTTCAAAAGTCATTTGATTCACTGTCTTTTCTCCTCACTATGATTGATTTACATCATAAACGAAGATACCTACTCATTACATTTTAATGAGCTGGTCATATATTTTGGTTTATTCAAATGGGTACAAAAAAAGCTGCGGAGATACCGCAGCTTTCGTTACATTTACAAGGCATGTGTAAAATATCATGAAAGAAACCGTAAAAAAACACGGCAATCCCATCATCATTACACGCTTTATAAAGTATAGTAGGTATCTTCATAGGGTTTTGAAATAAATCCATGGCAAACTAAGGGGTATACTTAATAGAAAATTCCCCTTGTTATTACCAGTTTTATTTCATTCAATTGTTCCTATTTAGAACCTACCACACTCACAAAAAGCACCTCTCATTCATTTATGTCCACTCATTAAAATCTAATTTATTGCAACTATCATACTATATGTTCCAATCCATGTAAAGGTGTCATTTTGTCACGCTTTCACCATAAGTATATTTCACTTCATACATGACAGATGCTTTCTTTCCTTACCTTCAGTACAATGAGTATATAACAAATATAAGGAGTGATTCCCATGACAGATCTCCAAAAACAATTCTTCTCTAGACTGCATATAAAAGAAAAAGAATCAATTTCATTTGAAGATTTAAATGAAATTCTTTACGCGATGGCGCAAACCGTTCCATTTGAAAATTTGGATATTATTCAAGGTAAAGTGAAAGAAATATCAAAAGAACATCTTCAAGAAAAAATTTTAGCAAACAACCGAGGTGGTCTATGTTATGAACTGGGCCCGATAATGTATTATTTCCTTAAAGATTGCGGGTTTGATGTTCATCTCGTATCTGGGACCGTTTATAATGCTGCTTCGGCTACTTGGGCTGTCGATTCTGGACATGTAGCAACTGTTCTAAAGCACAACAAACAATCCTATTTAATTGAAGTCGGTTTTGGCTCATACCTTCCGCTGGCACCTGTTCCTTTCTCTGGTGAAATCGTCCATTCTGTTACAGGCGACTATCGTATCCGAAAAGAAACGACTACAAAAGGAAACTACGTTTTAGAAATGAGAATAAATAATGAATTGCTAAATGCTGCTTCCTCTCAAGAGTGGACTTTAGGTTATGCATTTTATATAGAAAAAGCGGATGAAAATATCGTAAATGAAGCACAAAAAAACAATTGTCGAACATAAAGACTCTCCTTTTAATAAAGTACCTCTTATCACAAAACTAACTTCTGATGGGCATGTTTCTTTAACAAAAGATAGCTTAACTGTAACGAAACAAGGCGAAAAGAGAAAAGAAAAGATCACAAAGCAGCAATATTTAAACCTACTACATGCAATATTTGACATCCGATTATAGTTTATCCTTAAAAAGTTTTATCGCTTTTGACAAGACTTTTTATATATAGCAGGTATTTTTTTGCAATTTGTTGTATTTCATAGTTATATAGAGAGTAGATAAACTATATCATTAGAAAGGACATGATTATGACAACATTCAAAAGTAGAGTAGACGTACCCGATCAAGAAAAATGGGATTTAACGGATATTTATCAAACAATCCAAGACTGGCAAAATGACTATCAAAAGGTGGAAACATTCGTAGACGACTTAAAAACATTCAACGGGAATATTCATGATAGCTATAGTCTTCTTTCCTACTTAACGAAACGTGAAGAAATATCCCGCTTATTCAGTCTCATTTATGCATATGCACGCCTTCAGTCAGACCTTGACACACGCGATACAAAGGCACAGTCTCTTCTAGATAAAGCATCGCAATTACATGTGAAAATAAGTGCAGCAAGCTCCTTTTTCTCTCCATTTTTACTTAGTATAGAAGAAAAAACGTTACATTCTTACATAGAAGAAAACGAAGGTCTACAATATTATAAAGAAGATTTATTAGAATTATATCGTTATAAAAAACATGTGTTAAATAAAGATAAAGAAGAAATTTTGTCCCAAATGGGTGAAGCTCTCTCTTCCCCTCAGCATACATACGGTATGCTTAACAATGCAGATATTGTATTTGGAACTGTTACAGCAGATGATGAAAAAAAAGTACCTTTAACACGCGGTATGTATGCGAAATTAATAAAAGATGAAGATCGTGACAAAAGAAAAGAAGCATATAAAGCGTACTATCAACCTTATATACAACTGAAAAACTCTATTGCTTCCACTTTATCAGCAGCAATAAAGAATAATATCACCATTTCAAAAATTAGAAATTATCCTTCAGCCTTAGAAAAGTCTTTATTCGATGATAATGTTCCAAAGGAAGTATATGATAATTTAATTCAGACAACGAAACAAAATATTGCATCGCTTCATACATATAACAATTTACGAAAAGAAAAATTACAACTCGATGAATTGCGACAATACGATTTACATGTCGATTTAGTGAAAGGTGTGAAACAAGACATCTCTTACGAGGAAGCATTTGAAACCATGCTTGCATCTCTATCTCCACTCGGCGAAGAATACATTCAAACACTTCGAAGTTTTAAAGATAAACGCTATATTGATGTGAGAGAACTACCTGGTAAACGTTCGGGTGCTTATAATTTTGGTCTATACGATGTTCACCCTTTTATTCTCTTAAATCATAACGATGACTTAAATAGTCTCTTTACATTGACGCATGAATGTGGACATGGCATGCACACTCATTATTCACACAGTTTCCAACCGAGAATTTCTGCCCATTACTCCATTTTTGTTGCAGAAGTTGCTTCAACCGTAAATGAAGTATTACTTATTCATCATTTACTAAAAGAAGCGAAAGATATAGATGTGCGCAACCATTTAATCAATCACTTTATCGAAAAGTTTAAAGGCACTTTCTTTACACAAGTTATGTTTGCAGAATTTGAGAAAATCACACATGAAATGGCACAAGAAGGAAAACCACTTAATGCTCAAAGTTTTAACGAAGTATACGAAACATTGTTTAGAGAATATAACGGAGAAGCAGTTATATTTGATGAAGAAGTAAAATATGGTTGGGCAAGAATCCCGCATTTTTATCGTCCATTTTATGTTTATAAATATGCAACAGGATTTGCTTCTGCCATCCAAATTGCCGAGCAATTATTAAGTGGCGACCCTCTTTCCCAGCAAAACTATATTGCATTTTTAAAAAGTGGAAGTTCCGATTATCCGCTTCAACTTTTACAAAAAACGGGTGTCGATTTAACAACACCAAAACCAATTGAAAGTGCATTAGAGCGTTTTAAGAAACTTGTTGAAGAATTTTCAACGTTATAATCCAAATAACGGGTGCCTGTCATACATAGGTACCCGTTATTTGTTTATCTTTCTATATAATTCATAATTTTTCATATAACCTTCTCACTAAAAACGTACATATTAATAGAATATTACATAAAAATAAATTAAATAATATACCTTTCCTACTAAAACGGATTATGTAGTATATCGCAAAAAATGTTCTATTTATGCTCTTTTTTCAAGTGAATCAATAGACTGATTCCTGATGCTAGTATACATAAAGCGATGCCAATCCAGGCCGCTGTATATCCACACTTATCTACTACAAAACCAAAGATAGGCGGGGCCAATAGAATTGCGACTTGATTTAATGTTAAAGCAAAACTAACAGTGAAAGAAACCTCATTTTCGTTAGCATTTTCTGTAACTTCAACGATAAAAAGACTAAACCACCCGAGACTAAAGAAGCCTAACAGCCCGCTTACCATACATATATATCCAATTGACATTATCTTTATATTTAATATAGCAATGACACAGAAACATGCAACAAATACAGAAATCATTAACGGCTTAGTTCGATTTCCTCCATAAAGACGATCACTAATCGTCGCTAGAGCAACGCGGCCAATCATCCCGCAAAATAACATAATGGAAAATATCTTTCCTGCCAAAATAGGTGATATAAAAGTGGTAGCAGTTAAAAATTTCATAAAGTGTCCCACTACAATCAGTTGTAACGAAATCATACAAATTCCAGTAAACAAAACAGGATATAATTTTTTATTACTTGCAATCATCTTTAACTGTTGCAAAAACGAAATGCTTTTCTTATTACATACACGCTCACTAGAAGAATGAACAGGTTCTTTGTAAAACAGGAAAAACAAAATCCCTCCAATTATGCATATACTTGAAAGTACATATATAGCAAGCGATAGACTAAATTTTACAGAGAGAAACGGAATGATACCCCCTGCAATTGCTCCTCCGATTGGTATCCCCGCCTGCCTGATGCCCATAGCGAACCCTCTATTTTCTTTTGGAAACCATTTTAAAATGACCTTACTCCCTCCAGGTTGCGCTGTACTATAGAACACTCCTACAAAACAAA
This sequence comes from Bacillus cereus group sp. BfR-BA-01360, assembly GCF_022663595.1. NCBI lineage: Bacteria > Bacillati > Bacillota > Bacilli > Caryophanales > Bacillaceae > Bacillus > Bacillus cereus group sp. BfR-BA-01360. Next base: position 20,246 of record NZ_JAKUFV010000031.1, on the reverse strand, counting down.
GAACAATGAATAGTCCCATAAAGCCATCCGCTAGATGAACAAGTAGTAAAGATCCGCCAAGCAAGATAGATCCCATTCCCATTAATAATTTCTCATTATATTGATCAAGTAACCTTCCTGCAACAAGCATACAAAAAAGCGGTCCAATATTAACAGCAGTTAACAACAATCCCATCTGCATATCGCTTAGATTGTACAGTTTTTTCCAAAAGAAAGATAGCGGTCCTACACCATATGTAACAAGCGTTGCACTAGCTTGCACTCCTGTTGCTAATATCAATACAAGCCATTTATAAAAATGAGCACTCTCCGTCACTTTTTCTTGTTTTAACAAATTCATCCCTCCCCCACACACTTTATTGTATGAATGTTCAGATATCATGTAAAATAAGTATTAATGATAAAAATCATCAAAAAAATTGATATCTTTTAGGAGGTCTTCCATGGATATAAAAGATCTTACTATTTTTTACGAAGTTGCAAAAGAACAAAATATATCTCACGCTGCTCAAAACTTAAATTATGTACAGTCAAATGTAACGATGCGCATTAAACAATTAGAAAAAAAACTTGGGGTACCGCTATTTTACCGTAACGGGAAAGGTGTTTCCTTAACTTCAAATGGGGAAATTTTATTGTCTTACGCACAGCAAATCCTTTCCTTAATGGATCAATCTATACAAGCCATCCAAAATAATGTATTGCATCCAACAGGGACATTAAAAATTGGCGCTACAGAATCTACAATGGCAGTGCGTTTTCCCTCTATATTGTCATCCTATTATGACATGTATCCCGAAGTTGATCTTATTTTAGAAACTCACTCAACAGAGCAATTAATTCAGCTTGTTCTTGAAAGAAAACTAGACGGAGCATGTATTGCTGGTCAAGTTCATCATGCTGACCTTGATTCCTTTTTCTTTCAAGAAGAAGAGCTCGTTATCATTAGTAAATCGCCTTTATCTTCTCTAAAAGAACTTGGGCAAATGAATCTACTCGCTTTTAGTCAAGGATGTTATTATCGAAATTTATTTGAGACATGGGCTTATGAAAAGGGAATTATTCCAAAACGAGTATTAGAATTTGGAACAATTGAGGCAATTCTCGCTTGTGTCAAATCAGGTATGGGAGTTGCAATCATGATTAAATCCCTCATTCAAAATAATGAACACCCTTTTGAACTTACACTTTTGCCAAAACGTGTTTCAAAGGTCCCTACTATGTTTATCGTTCGCAAAGATACCTTTTATTCAAATGCTTTACGTAAATTTATTGATAGAATAAATGAAAATGTATCATTTCATTAGAAAATTACCTAACAGTAAATGTATCTTTCTCTTTCGTTACAAAATCATTATTTTATTACTAATATTTCTATTTGCTTACCAGCGCTTTAAGCTCCAATAACATGTTGGAAAATTCGCTTTCATTCCCTCTAAAATAGATGTTGTAAATACCATTAGGGAGTGAAAACATGATAGATAAAAAACATGAATTGTGGCTTGATTCAGCAAAAGGGTTTGCGCTAATCCTTGTTGTTGCTGGGCATGCTTATAATCATAATAACCTTATAACTTATATCTATTGGTTTCATATGCCCGCCTTTTTTCTGTTTAGTGGTTATGTGTCTAAACCAGTAAAACAATGGTCACAAGTCGGACCTTATTTAAAGAAAAGAGCACATAGTCTACTCATCCCTTATATAACGTATTTAGGTCTTTTTACAATGATTCGTTATGCAGAGGAGCTAATGCAAGGAAATAGTTCTTTTCATTGGTATATAGAGGATATCGGAAAAGTACTATTCGGTGGAAGATTTATTTCAAGCTATTACGGGGTCTTTTGGTTTATAACTTGTCTGTTCTTTACACAAGTATTATTCCTCATTATATTTCTTATTTTTAAAAGAACACACACTCGCTTATTATTCATTGCTTTCTTATATATAATATCACATATTGAAGGAAGGTATATTAGCACCTTGGGCGGCTTAGAGCCTTCTCTACATGTGTGGATTCCCTGGAATATAGATGTATCTATGCTTGCCCTCGGATATTATAGTATCGGATATTATGTAAAACCATATTTAAAACAAATTCCCCCTGTTCTTACAGGACTCTGCACCCTATTGATAATGGGACTGATTACGATTCAAGAGCTAAATTTGCTGGATTATCATTTAAGTATGAAATATGTATCATATAATCATTATAGTTTAGATATAGTAATTCCGCTAATCATGACGATCGCATATTGCGGAATATTTCAACTTATAAAATCAAAAAAAGTACTATCACTTTGTTCTTCCATGAATAACAAAAGTATGGCAATTATGTATATGCACATAGGGGTTAATAAAATTCTTCTTGAATTTATAGATTATGGGAATATAATTTATACGATTGTAGGAGTAACAGTCCCCCTCTTCATCGCCATATTTATTCTCGAAAAGAAAGATACAGTCAGACATTTTTTCTTAGGTATTCAAAGGCGTAGTGAATTAAAGAGTTCTAAAAAAATGAAAATGGAATAAAAGGTATACCTAAATCAATGGTATACCTTTTATTCCGTTTCTCTTTATTTTTCTTTTAAAACACTATGTAATCGATCCGGATAATTTGTAAACATGCCTGTTGCTCCCCATCCGATTAACAGTCTCATATCTTCTTTCTCATTAATTGTATAAGGATGAATGAGCAGTCCATTCTCCCTAGCCATTTTCATATATGGTTCATTAATGATTAACTCTCCATTATCATTACGTAAGTTTGGTCCAATACCAACAGCATATTTTTTAATTTCTTGGAATTCTTTATTTGTTACATGCTGTGGAGCAGATGTAATTTTTGACTCTTCAACAATTTCATTCTTGTCATTTGGATAGTACCAAAGCAATTGAACTAATGGAATGTTTTGATTCATATTATGAATCTTTTTTAAACTTTCTTGACTAAATGATTGAATCATAACACGACTTGAGGACATATTTTGTCCAACTAAATTATATTTTTCTAACAATCCTAATAATTTCTCTTCCATTCCTGGGTACACATCAGGAGATTTTGTTTCAATGTAATATTTCATACTTCTTCCATATTTCCGGAAAACTTCTTCAAGTGTAGGCACTTTTTGTCCCACATATTCTTGTTTTGCTTTTTCTGGATAAGCCTCATTAAACCAAGAACCCGCATCTAAACTTTTTATCTCACTTAATGTTTTATCTCTCACTTCACCTGTTCCATTTGTCGTACGATCAACAGCAGTATCATGCATAGCAATCAATTGGCCATCTTTTGTTAATTGAATATCTAACTCTAAATAATCCGCTTTCATTTTTTTGACTAAATCATATGAAGCAAAAGTATGTTCAGGAGCATGTCCACTGGCGCCTCGATGAGCAATATTTAAAAATTTATTTGCATGCACCTTATTTTTCATATTTGTGTTCGCATCAACCGTTCCTCCGTAAACAAAACTCCCAATTAACAAGAAAATAACTAAAAAACTTACTATCTTTTTCATGTTTTCGTTCCTTCCATATTGCAAATTTCAACAAGTTAATGAGATTTACACGAAATAGAAGAAATACCCCCTATATGTTTTTATAAACCTATCCTAACATTGCACACTTGCTAAAGCATTTCAATCTACTACTCTATGTAACTAAAAATTTTCTTATCGTCACTCCTTTCTTCATCGTAATCGTATTCCCTATTGTGCTTATTTCCCTAAACAAAAAGCCATAAAACGCTTTAGAGCACACTACTAGCACCCAAAAACTGTTTTATGGCTTGTCTCAAAATCTCCAGCCTCTATTAACTTGTCATACTTAATCATACCAAATCTATGAAAATTTTTGAATATTTTTTAACAATTCATGAGATTTTTTGTTATATATAAGTGAAGAGCTTTTCTATATTTCCTTATTCTTAAAAAAAAGCTTTATACATTACTTCCTCAAGCCTCAAGTTTGTTTACTTGAATGTATTTCGAATTTTAGTTTCTACCAAAATACTCCCTTTCCAAAATAGAAAAATAATATTGATCAACCCATTTCTTTTGCCAAAACAGCTCTTCCTTAAAAATAGCTTCTCTTCTCATACCAACACGCTCCATTAAAATTGCCGAACTTATATTATGCTCATTGCACATCCCTACCACTTTATGTGCATCTAACTTTTCAAAAGCAAACTGTAATAAAAGTTGAATTGCCTCAGTTCCATACCCTTTTCTCTGGTAGCTTGGAAGTATTGCAAAGCCTATTTCCCAACTCTTTCTATATTCACTATTGTTCCATATTTGCGCTAAACCAATTGGAATTTTGTGCTTATCCTCAACTATACTTACAATAAAATCATAATTTGTTGGTTGTTCCGTATCCTTAATTTTCCTTATATACTCTTCATATATTACATTTTCATCTGATTCTACGTATTCTTCAAAATACCATAAATTCGAATCACACTCTATCCTACAAATAAAATTCAAATCGTGAATTGCTACTTTAGATAGCAATACTTTTTTTCCGAAAAGTTCCATAATGGTCTCCTCTCTTAACATGTGCATTCATTCTTTTTTATAGTATTATAATTATATTTCGTTTATCCTGCTATTTATAATCAGTAAGATTCTATCTCATTATTCAGAGAGAAGAAAGGAGATAGATGACAAACAAAAAAAGTAAGTTTTGAAAACGATGATTCAAAACTTATCCTTAAGCTAATTCATTTTATTTTTATATTCCAAAATAGAAAATAACAATTCTTTGAATCTCTATTAATTAAAGAAGCTAAGACTCCATTTCTGTAATGAGTTGCGTACGTTCTTTATCTCTATAAAATTTAATTTCATGTTTGAATACATAATTCCCATCTTGCATTCTTACCCATTCCTTACTTGTCCAATATACAACTTTCACTTGTGCGTTTAAAATGGTAGAACATACTGTAAACAATTCGTCCGCATAAAATGGTGCTTCTTTCGCTAATTCAGCAGCTAAGATCTCTGGATCATTGGTGTTGATGTGAAGTTCCCTTGAAGTTTGACCTAAATACTGCCATGGTGAAAAAGTAGAATATAAACCGCTGCGATCTAAAGATTTCACTTCTGATGTTGAATGTATGGGAGCTGCCGATGCTGGATTACAATAAATCCCAATCATTCCTCCAAATAATAAAGTCCCCATAACAATTTTTTTAAACATATTCTCATCTCCTCTAATGATTTTGTACACCTTCAATTGTTAGACAATTTCTATCTATCTGTAAATGAATATAATTAGACGACAATCTACATTTTTTTCAAAAAGTGTATATTCATTAATTTCTACATTTTTCTTTACAGAAAAAATCTTTCCTTAAGGAAAGATTTTCAGCGGAATATACATTTCTTTTTATAATAATTAATCCTCTAAATATTCTGGTATTAATTGATAAAAAGTTGCCTATTTAACATTTCACAACTTTTCCTATCTATCATCACACCTTTATTCCATATCAATAAGAAAATACTCATTAGACAGAAAAAGAAGCCAGAAAGCTGAGGAAAACAGCGTTTCTGGCTTCTTTAGATAAAAAGTATATTGAATTACAGTTCTCCACTTAATTTAACTAAAATTTTAGCTTGTGATTTATTATTTTATGTTTTCGGCACATTATCCTCATAGAAAAATTCTACCTACTCATTCTATGATTAAAGCTCTTTTTTCATCTACTAATTGATACAATGTTGTTTATTCTTCAATCATCAATTTACAATTTTTTCGAACTCGTCCATCGTTTTACTTATTTTCTCTTGATTATCAATCACTTCTTCTTGTAATTTTTTATTCACATCGTTAACAGTAGCTACTCCCTTTACAATGCTCTCTACATTTGAATTGATTTTTTTGATTGCATTCTCAACATTGTTAGCTAATCTTCTTACTTCCTCCGCTACTACTGCAAATCCCCGTCCATGTTCCCCTACTCTTGCTGCTTCAATCGCTGCATTTAAAGATAAGATATTTGTTTGGGAAGAAATATCTTTAATGATTTGAGCAATATCACTTACTAGAGTAACCTTTTCCCTCAAAGAATAGAGCGCTTCCATATTTTCCTTAGAATTAACATTTACTCTATTTCCTAAGTCTATTGATAAATCTTTCAGCTGAGAAACAACTTCTCTTGTTTGATTTTCACGTTGTGTAATATCTGTTGCAATTTTTAGTACAGCCTCTACTGCTCCCTGCTCATTCAAGATTGGAATGTATGTAGCTTCAAACCAAACTAACTCCCCTTTTTTAGTAACTCTTTGAATTTTTTCTTGAAACTTAATCCCTTGTTTTAAATTATCCCATAGCTGATTATATTCTCTACTATTTACAAAACTAGGAACACAAAATTGTTGATGAACTTTATTTTTCATTTCATTAACTGTATACCCTAAAGCTTGTGCAAAATGTTCATTTACCCAAATTACCTCTTTATCTAGGTTAAATTCAATCATCGCTAAATTCGCTTCTAATCCAGCTAAAACAAGCGACTGATCTAATACTTGAGTACTACCATTTGTATTAGAATAAATATCCACAAGAAAAAACTCCCTTTTATTCATATTTTTCACTATTATATTATATTTAAATATTAAAATACAAGTTAATATGAATATACAAAATAAATTGTGCAATTGTTAATACAGTGAAACTTTCATCAGTGTTGGGCTTAATAGCGGGATAAAAAATGATAAGCTATTTTCAATTGCACAACCATACAAAAGTCTATCTTTCTACATGAATATGCTCCCTTTTTAGTAGGGAACGATTTGAAAGCTTGTGGAACAGCTTGTACTTCTGCTAAATTTTCACCATATAAGTTTGTTGCTACACGAATACAGGCTACCTTTAGTTCTTTGAAGTTAGAGGTCATATTTAACTCATCTGTATTGGCATAATAGAAAATATTAAACATTTTATCTTCCCCAATCCCTTGCACGACTACACCATTTTGAGTACCGCCACTAGCAATAAGATACGCTACCTTATTAATAATGCTAGAATTCTTTCTTTCATTTTTAAAATAACTTCATTAGGTGCAAGCTTCTCTCCGGATGGAACTCCTAAAATAAAGGAAGCCCCCTCACTAGCATATACTTCCTCTCCTTTTTCATGCGTAACAAGAAATAACCCTTGTCCTTCAAATTCAAAATAAGCAATTTCTTTCATTTGTTCTGTATTTGATTGGATAGACTGATAGAGTTTATATAAATCTTTACTACGGTTCTCTCCCCCCATACGTATAGGTGCTTGATCATTTGTAAAAATCAAACCTTCCGGGTTATTTCTATTCAGAATAAACCATAATTTTTCATCTGTAGGCATTAAAAGTTCTGACAATTTTTCAGAAGCACTATTTATCATATCTTGTGGTTGTTTTGGTTCATACACACGAAAGAAAAATGTAGATGTCTCTACAGATGAATGAGAAGTAAAATGACTCATTTGGTAAAGTTGCTTTCCATCTTTCGATGAAATATTTTTACTATGTTGATAATCTTTTAATGCCATCTTTTCAGGATCTTCCTTTGGACGATCTGTTGCATAGGCTTTATTTATACATAGAATTGCAACACTTAACAACGCACACGGAATGACAAATTTCAATATTTTTTTCATAAAATCATTCTCCCCTTTATTGTAATCTAATACCCTCTACTAATATTTTGAACCGTTTCATTCCACCAAAATCTATTATTATTTTTGAATAATTCAAAGTTATGATTATAGTGATCACCATACCAAGGATCCATATAAGTAATATAGTCGGTCCCATCGCCTCCTTTAAAATAACCATCTAACACAAGAAAGTGTCCAACATTCCCGCCATTTTTCCAGTTAATTAGCGTAATCATAGGTTTATGACTATTAATTTGGCTTTTAAACCAATCATAAGAAAGAGCCCCACTACTAATTGTTGAAGTAAGACCAAAATAAGCAAGACCATGTTGTATTTCTCTAGAAGTAGCTGGATCATTATATAAACCTCCCTTTACATACCCAACAAATTGTTGTTGGCTGGTAGGTTGACCAAAATAGTTTAAAACAGACACAGCAGTACCTGCCCAACACCAATTTGATTGTTGTTGTCGAATATTAGGAACATATAATTTATAATTTGCTGCAGAATTAGGTGGATTTCCATTCACAAAGGCTGAAGCAATATACGCTTTCTTTCCATTTTTATAAAAATAAAACCAACGATTATCTAAATTGCCTGTCCAATAATCCTTTACAGCTTCTCCATATTCCCAACCATTAAAATGAACAGTCTGGTTTCCCGGAAGACGCTCTATTATATTTCCAGCCAAATTTTTATTATCGCGTACATTTACTCCAATAGGAGCTGTCACACCTGAAAATTGTATTTCGTCCGCAAATACATTATTCATACTAGAAAAACTCCAAATAGATAAAACAAATACAACTAGAATGAAAATTTTCTGCACATTCTTCATCTTCCCACATCCTTATACATTATATTTAAAACGAGAATTTTAGCCAAAATTTTATCCCTCATAGCTATTTATCTTTCCTTACACATAAAACCTTTTTGAATTCCAATATGTAACAAATATAAAACAATTAATCTATATATTTTGGCACTAGCCTATACTTAAGTTTATATCTTTCCCCTAATCATACATTTAATTTGAACATTTTATTACAATTCATAACATATTGAACTCATTTGAAACAAAAAGAAATATAATAAAATTGATATATAAAAATCTATGGTTTCTAAAACTTTTCTTTCTCTTTGTATTTCCGATAAAAAGTGAAACTTTAATCAGCCGGAAGTCTTACTACCCGTTCATGCAGGATCCTTGCAACATTAAAGTGGTATGCTACATTACATTTACAAGAATTTAAGAATTTTCTTCTTAGCTATTTGCATCAAACCCCTCTTAGTCACAAAAAAGGAAAGAGGTTACAAAAATGAATACAAAACTATCATCTAAGTTCAAAAAACTAAGTAAAGGAAAAAAAGGAATAAGTGCTACCATATTAGTAGCCGGAATTATGGGAATGCTCACAATTCCCGAAAATGTATATGCACACGGATTCGTTGAAAAACCTAGTAGTCGCGCAGCTTTATGCAGTCAGAAATACGATGCACTCAATTTAAATTGTGGAAACGTAATGTATGAACCGCAAAGTCTAGAAGCACCGAAAGGATTTCCTCAAGGCGGACCAATTGATGGTAAAATTGCTTCTGCAGGTGGCCTATTTGGCGGTATTCTCGACCAACAAACAGTAGATCGTTGGTTTAAAAACACGATTACAGGGGGACCAAATACATTTACATGGAAATATACAGCGCCACATGCAACAAGTAAATGGCACTATTATATTACTAAAAAAGGATGGAATCCAAATAAACCTTTAACTCGTGCTGATTTTGAGCCAATTGGTACTGTTGAACATAATGGCTCTGCGGCATCAAATAATATATCTCATACAATTAATGTACCTACGGATCGTAACGGTTATCATGTCATTTTAGCGGTTTGGGATGTAGCGGACACTAGTAATGCTTTTTATAATGTAATCGATGTTAATTTAATCAATAATGACAATAGTGATAAACAACCGCCAACTAAACCACAAGGATTACATGTGCTAAAAGTTACTCCCCATAGTATTGGGCTGAAATGGGATGCTGCCTCAGATAATATAGGCGTAAAAGAATATCAAGTATTCCGTAACGGAAAATCAATTGGTTCCGTATTCGGAACCACATTTACAGATACAAAATTACAAACGAATACAGAATATGTATATACAATAAAAGCAATCGATGTAGCTGGAAATATGTCCGAAGAAAGTCAGCCTATAACAGTAAAGACCATGGAGGAAGTTCCTGATACAGAAGCACCGACGCAACCAACTACCCTTCATGCAATGGAGGTAACAAATTCCAGTGTAAATTTAATGTGGAGTGCATCCGAGGATAATGTAGAAGTTGATCATTACGTAATCTATCGCGAGGTAGCTGGAGGTAAGCCGATTAAAATTGGGACAACCGACACTACATCTTTTATAGACAAAAACCTACAAGCAAATACAACCTATACGTATACAGTCACTGCAATTGATACAGCCGAAAATGAATCTATGGAAAGTAATAAATTGACTGTAACTACAAAAGAGCAAAGTTCATCTTTTGCAAAATGGGATCCATACAAAGCATATACAAAAGGCGATAAAGTAGAATACCAAGGCAAATTATATGAAGCTGTTCAAAGTTACCAAGGTAATGGAGATCCAAATTGGATATTTGCTTTATCATTATGGAAACCACTTGAGACAAAGTAATATACTCTTAAAGAATCCAAAGGGGTTTGGTGCAAAAAGTTAAAAAGAAAAACCTTTCTAAAAACTTAATCAGAAAAAGGAATCCGTGAGGGATTCCTTTTTGATTTTTACTATTGCATTTTATAAAATATCTTAGTTGAATAGAATAATAAATTAATTTATACCAACTTGATTCCAAGCATTTTCTACTGCCTTATATGTTGCGCTATCATAACCATCATAATCAGCTGCAGATTGTAATAAAGCTGCACGAGCTTGTTTAAAGTTACTTGTTGGTGTTAAATAAGTTGTTAAAGCACGGTAATAGATTTTTTCCGCTTTTTCTTTACCAATAGCGTTAATTGTTAAATAAGCCGCCTTATTTGGAATCCCGCTGTTAATATGCACGCCCCCATTATCTCCTTCTTCAGTAGGAGGTAAAAATTGATAATCTTTCATATGAGCAGGCTGTCCATATTTTTCTGGATCCGATAAACTACGAAGTGCATCTCCAGCAACTCTAGGTGTATATACAGCTTCCCCTAAATCCCAGTTGTTTGGATCGACAAAATATCCAAATACATCAGAGAAAGATTCATTTAATGCACCAGATTGATTCACATATTGCAAATCAGCTGAATATTGAGTTACTGCATGTGTTAATTCATGGGCAACAACATCAAGTGAACCTGAAAGTGGAATAAATTCATAACCGTCTCCATCTCCATAAATCATTTGCTGCCCATTCCAAAATGCATTATTGACATTAGTTCCATAATTGACAGCTGAACGAATCGTTTTACCTTTTCCATCAATACTGTTTCGGTTATGAATATTTTTATAATAATCATAGACTTTTCCTGCATGATAATGAGCATCAACCGCAGGTCTTTGGTTTTTATTGATCCATGCATTATCATCATCTAATAGGTAGTAGTTAACCGGATAATCTGCATCACTGTGGTTGACTGTAAATGTTTCAATGACTCCTCCATTCATAGGCTTTGTCATATCACGTAAATAATATTTTCCCTTTGTACTATTATAAGTAGTGTTTAGTTCTTTTCGGTCACCTAATACACCATAACCATAGCCTTTTTTAGCAATATCTGCATCTGTAACTGCATTATATGAATCAACAATTGTTCCATCTTCTGCATTAACATAAATTTGCCAATTAGCTCCATAAGGTTTAACAAATTGCAATTGTACTTTAAAAGTTAAATAATATTTTCCTTCTTTTTCATATACGACTAAATCAGCTTTTTCACTTGTAGATTCTAAGTTGTCTTTTACTTTATCTAATACATTTCCATTCCCTTCGACTAACGTGTCATTTTTTGTAAGATTAATATGTTTCCACGCATTTGAAAGAGCTGCTTCTTTCGAAATTTTAGCAGTTGTATTCTTTCTTACATTCTCCGCAGCATCCGGGTGTATATTTCCATTTACTGTTGTTACTTTACCCTCTTTATTTGTATGAATCATAAATCTTGCACCATCAACTGGTACCTTATTGATAGATTGAGTGTAAACATAGTGTTTCATTCCCAAATCATCTGATTTCACTTCTTTAAGTGTCAAGTCTGTTTTTGGGTCAAGTTTAAATAAAGCTTTATTATCTTCCAAAAATTTCTCGACTTCCTTTTGAGTCTGTACATTTTTAGTTGATAATTCTCCCGCTAGGAAAGACGGGTTCCCTTTTTCGTCATTCCAATCTTTTTGTACGACTTCCATTTGATCCATAATTTTTTGTTGTGACGCTTGTTCTTCTGCAAAAGCAGTTGAAAATGGTGCACCTAAAACTGCACCAGCAGTCAGCAATGTAACAACCGTTTTCTTCATCTTTGTTTCTCCTTTCAATATTCGTAATATATCAAAATAAAATTGCATAACTTAATATACAATTATTTTTTAGACAAAGCATACAAATATGAATAATTGCATATGTTTTTCTTCTGTATAGATAGATAAACGGTTATATAATTATGTGTATGATCAAATATTATCAAGTATAAAGATACTCCTTTATCCATTATGTAAATTTTCATGTAAGTTATGAATAAATAGCAGTTCACAAAAGTGACAAGAGAATACAAGTATAAAGAAATTTTTAAGAAAATAATTGAATAAGTACCAGAGTCGCAGGGATTATAAGAAATGAAAAGTAAAAAAGAATTTATGTTTTAGTATCCTGCCTAAAAGTGTTACTATAAATATCAGAACAATATGAAATGAAGGATTTTATAAGCAAATCTGCTCCTACCTCACTTCTTTTTTCACTATATCTTAATGCGGAAGTCGCACTGTCCGTAGGTAGCGTAATAAAGTGGAACTTTAATCAGTAGGGGTTTCTTCATCCCCCACTGATTATAAGCCATCACCAATCGGACTGTTACGGGCTGGTAATCTCCCATCTATCTTCCTTGCTTCTCTCTGAATCTTGAGGTGGGAGCCTTACTGCCCTAAAATAGCGGGATAAACAAAAAACATTTTTTCATCTTATTGTTTTACATATACTACACATAACTATAAGGAACTGGAAAAACAATTCAAATTCAAAATGAGAAAAGGGGATACAATGGAAAAGAAAACAAAACGTCAAGAAACTGGATGGAATTTTGATAATAGTTATGCTCGTCTGCCGGAATCATTTTTTTCAAAACTTCTTCCAGCACCTGTACGTGCACCGAAGTTAGTGGTTCTGAACGATTCTTTAGCAACATCTTTAGGATTAGATGCGGAGGCACTGAAAAGTGAAGAAGGCGTAGCTGTACTTGCTGGTAATAAAGTCCCTGAAGGTGCTTCTCCTCTTGCACAGGCATATGCAGGCCACCAGTTCGGGCATTTTAACATGCTGGGAGATGGACGTGCACTACTAATTAGTGAACAAATTACACCTTCTGGCCAACGATTTGATATTCAGTTAAAAGGTTCTGGACGAACACCATACTCACGGCGTGGAGATGGACGCGCTGCACTCGGGCCAATGCTCCGTGAATATATTATTAGCGAAGCAATGTATGCACTTGGGATCCCGACCACTCGCAGTCTCGCCGTGACGACAACGGGCGAATCCATATTTCGCGAAACAGAATTACCAGGCGCCATTTTGACGCGGGTAGCTAGTAGCCATATACGTGTCGGTACATTCCAATACGCAGCAGCTACCCGCTCAATTGAAGACTTAAAAAGTTTGGCTGACTATACAATAAAACGTCATTTCCCGCATATTGAAGCACATGAAACACCGTATCTAGCACTGCTACAAGAAGTAATAGAGCGACAGGCTAGCTTAATTGCAAAATGGCAACTTGTTGGTTTTATTCACGGTGTGATGAATACTGATAATATGACCATTAGTGGAGAAACGATTGATTATGGCCCTTGTGCCTTTATGGATACATATAATCCAGTAACCGTATTTAGCTCCATTGACATGCAAGGCCGATATGCGTATGGAAACCAGCCATATATTGGGGTATGGAATTTAGCACGATTAGCTGAATCTCTATTGCCACTTCTCCATACAGATATAGAACAAGCCGCTCAAATTGCTCAAAACACCATTTCAAAATTTGGCCCACTATACGAGAAGCATTGGCTTGCTGGGATGAGAGCAAAACTAGGCATATTCAATGAAGAAGCTACAGATAAAGAGCTAATGGAAGAACTGTTAAACACGATGGAAAAATATCGTGCAGATTATACAAATACTTTCCTTGCTTTAACTTTCGATACAAATAAAGATACTGATTTCTTTAAAAGTGAAGCATTTACATCTTGGCATAAAAAATGGGAAGAACGGTTAAGCAGACAAGAAGAATCAAAATCATCTTCACAACAGCTAATGCGAGATAACAACCCTGCGATTATCCCGCGTAATCATCGTGTCGAAGAGGCATTAGAAGCTGCAGTAAAACAAGAGGATTACCGTGTAATGGAACGACTGCTGGCTGCCCTTTCCTCTCCTTATGCCCATTCACCTGAACAATATGAATACGCTACAGTGCCCGAGCCTTCCACTCAACCTTATCGTACTTTTTGTGGCACGTGAGACAGTTGTCTTTAAGCATAGAAAATAGAACCTCCGGAGAACATATACGATTCTCGGGGGTTCTTATTCTTCTCCCATTATTTCCATTACTCCAAAACCCTCATCAACTCATCCCCTACTGCTTCATTTGGAATATTTTATTTGGGTTTAAAATATTTTGCGGATCAAGGACCTGTTTTATTTTTTGCATAACAAGAAGTGCTGGTCCATGCTCTTTCTCTTGATATTTTTGCTTCCCAATCCCTACACCATGCTCACCCGTACATGTTCCTCCGTGTTCTAGCGCGTACATAACAATCTTTTCATTTATTTCTTCTGCACTTTTCACTTCTTCTTGATCATTTGGGTTCACCATTAAAAGGACGTGAAAATTCCCATCTCCTACGTGTCCGAGAATGCCTCCAACTACTCCGGTTGTATGTAATGTTTCTCTTGCGTACTGTATCGCATCTGCTAATTCTGAAACCGGAAGACAAACATCTGTACTCATCAGTTTTTTACCAGGATAACTATGAACGTATGCATAAGCTAAATTATGTCTTGCATCCCACAATTTATTGCGCGCTGCCGTTTCTACTTCAAACACAAATTCCTTACATTTATGATCGCCAGCAATCTCTTTCGTAAATTCAATATCCTGATGTAATCCTGCTTTATTGCCATGAAACTCTAAAAATAATGTCGGTTCTTCTCTATAGTTCATTTCACTATATCGATTCACCTGTTTCATTGAAAGCTCATCGACAAGTTCCATTCTCGCAATAGGAATACCAGCTTGTAAAATATGAATAACCGTTTCTACCGCATCATTTACCGCCGGAAATGATGCTCTTGCTGCTACCATATGCTCCGGTATGCCGTATACTTTTAACGTTAATTCTGTAAAACACCCTAGTGTTCCCTCAGAACCTATAAAAATACCATTTAAATGATAACCTGATGATGACTTTACAGCTAAATTACCAGTATGCATCACGGTTCCATCCGCAAGAACGACTTCTAAATCTCGCACTTGATCTCGCATAACTCCGTACTTTACCGCTGTCGTTCCGCTCGCATTCGTTGCAGCCATCCCGCCTAACGTAGCATCTGCACCTGGATCAACGCTAAAAAACAAACCATATTTTTTTAATACTTTATTAAGCTGTGAGCGTGTTACACCCGGTTGTACTTTTACGAGAAAATCCTTTTCTCTTACTTCGAGTATTTTATTCATAAAAGAGAAATCGATTGTAATCCCTTTTTCATACGGAATCACGTGTCCTTCAAGACTAGATCCCACGCCAAACGGCACAACAGGCTTTCCGTATTGACTTGCCAACTTCATAATTTGACTCACCTCTTCTGTCGTTGTCGGAAACACCACAACATCAGGTAAACTACTTGCATGATACGATTCGTCTTTACCATGCAGTTCTCTTACTGTCATATTAACTACGACTCGCTCCTCAGAAAGTATTTCTTTTAAATTCACTACTAAGTGCTCTGTTGTAGCTTCCATCTCCCTCTCTCCTTTATTAATTATTTAATTTTAAAGTAAGTTAACTATTCCATAAATAATAATCCGAAAAATGAGATAATTCAAGTTTTTACTTCCCATCCTCTTCTTCTATTTTCCATATCATGTAACAAATCTCATATCAAGCTCAGTTTGATGATCCTTGAAACAGGACTCTATATTTAACTTACTTCAATGCAAGAAATACTTATCGATCAAAATGGAATATCTTCGTATAGATGCAATTTATCAATGGATGATAATCCTGCTCATTACCTAGAAGATATTTAAAATTATACTTTCTATGTATCTCTTTCTTTGACATGAAATCATACAAAAATCATGTATAATAACAAAAGGATAGTGACATACATATTGTGCACCATCCTTTTTATGGTAATAACTTCTCCTCACTTCATCTACAGTCTTAAGACTTTAATTTTATAAATGAAATATTAGGAAGTTTTTGTAATTCTTGAATAAGTTTATTTTTATCATCAGATGAAATCGCCTTCGTTTGTATATTTACTTTATACTCCATTTCTTCCTCTTTCTTGATTACATTTACCTCATAAGTTACCATTTGTATTCCTTTGGCTTTCAATAACTCAAGAATATTTTGTATAGCCTCCTGTGTATTTACACATATTTCTACTGAAATGTGTTGTGGAAACAGAAACTGAATTCGAAAAATACGACTGACAATTTCTAAACCAATTAATACAAGAATCGTCGCTCCTATCCCAACTGCATACATCCCCGCTCCAATTGCCAGGCCAATTCCTGCTGTTGCCCATAAGCCAGCAGCAGTTGTTAATCCCTTAACTGCGTGTTTTTGAATAATAATTGTACCTGCTCCTAAAAAGCCAACCCCACTAACAACTTGAGCTGCCACACGGCTTGGATCAAGTGATATATGTTCCTCCAGCATAATATCAGAAAAGGCGTATTTGGAAACAACCATAATTAGTGCACTTCCTACTGCCACAAGAAAATGCGTTTTTAATCCAGCTTCTTTCGAACGAATTTCTCGTTCTATCCCAACCATAGCACCTAATAATCCAGCAACACCTATTCTTAAAACAAAATCAAGATCTAATATCATTTTGCATTTCTCCTTTCTTTTTTATTTATAGCCAACTAACCCCTCCTCTCTTTTAAAATTATGCTAATATTATATATATTACATCTAAAAGAAGCTTGTTTACAATGATGTTGATTTTATCACTTCTACAATTGCTTTACATAACGGTGGCCTTCGTGATGAGGGATTTATTAAAGAAAATAGAAATGTTGTTCGAAGGGATTGAACGATAACAAAAAAGACCCTTTCCATACGCAAGGGCCTTCTTCTAAACTGATTTCATTTATCATTTTTATTCTGTCTCTTTTTCTTTGCATCTCTTAATGTTTTACTTACACTTAAAATTAAAATGATACATATAATTCCAGCAAACGCCATAGTTTCTAAAATAAAATCTATCATGCTTCCTCCTAAAATGTATGACTAAAGGCTTCTTTACTAGAAGTTTCTAGTCCGATTCATATAGCGGAAAAGCAGGTCACTATCGTCATTTCTTTCATACCAGTGGATCAAAAATCATCATAAAAACAGCAAGGCCCTTAACCAGTTCTAGTTGGTCGTCGCACACCATTTTCATTATTTGAACTACCCCACTGATTAAAGTTTCACTTTATTTACGCAGCAAGCAACCACGCTTGAATTCGTTCTACATGTATTGTAGCACAAAGATGTTGGCTAATGCCAACTGACATTCATATCTCACGCCTACTCATAGGATTATCGCCCTTCTCATTCCTTAAGGCGGGCGTCTCCTTTCGGAAAATAGATAAAAAGCCATCCTTTTTAGTATTATACTAAAAAGAATGGCCAAGTTTACAATAAGTAAAGTCAAATTCTTACTTCATTGCACGTACTTCAGCAACAAGCTTTCCACCTTCGACACCCATATACAGTTTGACAGGTACATCTTTTGTATTTTCAAATACTAAGTCTAAATACGGATAGGCTATTGTCGCATCTCTTCCCTTTGGTACATATCCAACTGCTTTAGAATGCGTTGTTCTCTCTACCATTTTTAAACCAGCTTGATCTGCCGCGTTATATAAAGTGGATGAAGTTTGACACACTCCACCTCCATATCCATCTACTAATTTCCCATCAACAATTTCTTTTCCTAATTGATACCCTTTATCAGGTGTTGTATCTCCAATTAATGCATTAAAAGAAAAGCGATCTCCTTTTCCTAATACAACTCCGCTAATATGATTAGCAGATATACGAATATTTTCGATTCTTCCACCAGTCGAGCCACCTAAATTTGTTTCATATCGGCCGATGACTGTACCAGATCCGCTTGCATCAGATGGTGTTGCTACTGGTTTTTTCTCAACAATCGGTAACTGATATGAAGAATCCCACATGCCGACATTCATTAACTTTTCTACTAATTCCTTTTCCATTAACTCATAAGAAGGCTTACCTTCTTGCCATGTTCCATCACTTGTCATACGCGAAGGAACCATTTTTTTATCAACGCTTTTCCCAACTTCACTTACAATTTTTGTTACTTCTTTTTTAAACTTATTTTCATCTTCAAAGTATCCTAAGCTGGATAAATCTAGTTTCTTCACTTCTGTTCCTGTGCGACCATCTACTAAACTAATACTATCATTAACGTCTGTTTTCGCTTCTACTGTATGGCCTCCAATATCGCTAACTAACGCTACATCACTAACTTTTGTACCACAGCCACTTACTACACCAATGCATAGTGCCCCTATTACAATACTTTTTGCTTTACGTAACAACATACTCTCTCCTTTTCCCCAACAACTTTTCTTGCTCTTTTTTCCTATCTTATGTATGTATGATTGCCTTACTTTACAATATGATTATAAAATATTACATTTTCATTTCTACTCTATTAAAATTACTCTTTTCTTCACAAAATGTCTACACATATTTGCATAAAAAACATAAGTTTGTTACGATTGTAACCTTTATCATTTATAACCAGTATATACCATGTAATATGTGAAAAACAAATGTAATATATCTGTCTTTTATATTTTAGACTTTCGTATGAAAAATCCTTTTTTATAATCATTTTGCATATCAAATTTTCCTTTATAGGTGTTTGCCGTGTCACCCATCCGCTTTTGCACATACATTATGGTGAATTTAACCTAATTTGAAAGAACGGAGGATGTTATATGTATCCCTACAATTCATATGCTCCATATAATCCTTATGCTTATCCACAGCAATACGACCCACAGCTACAATATCAGCCATATGTAGAGCAAACAGAAGAAATTGATCCATATGACCCAAACAGACAATTCCAAATTCCAATTTCATTTCCTGGTAGCGGCGGTCGACAATTAGAAAGACGAGTAAATGAACTTGAGCAACGCGTTAATCAATTAAATAGGCAAGTAAACCAACTTCAAAACATATTAGAACGTCATACGCGAAGACTTAATCGCTTAAACCAACGTTTGCGCACTGTAGAAAACAGATTGAACATACCATTCTCAGCAGTTGAAGATGGCTTTTAATCCACAAACCAAGGGGAAAGAAAAAGGAAGGGAACTCCCCTTCCTTTTTCTACGAACTAACGTTTCTTTTTGTAAAATTGACGAATGTTTTCTCCATCTCTATACTGATAAGAGTTAACGAAATGAAATAAGGTGATAAATATGGATTTCGAAATAAATTTTCTTTCTTTTTATGTTATACAAGTAGAAGGAAAAGGAGAACAAGCGGATAAGCGATATAAGCACTTCCAAACATTAGATGCGGAAGAATATGAAAATAGCTCTCTAAAAGAATTTCTTGATGGAGAATTATTAAAAATATCAAAACGAAAAGTGGAACGCCATGCAAAAACAGAACAAGCTCCAACAAAAATCGGTCGATTTATTGTCGAGGCTGGACATGAATTAGATTCAAATCCTCATTATAATTTATTTAACCGGATTCGATTTGCAAAAACGAAAGAGGATTTCAAAGATATGAGCGAACCACTCGTTTATACTTATATTGATACAAGCGCCGTTCGAGGCGGTGTCTTTTTAATTGCACAGGCAAAATTGCGAAAATACTTTGATGATCCATTTGTCTTCGTTATGAAATGTGACTTTGAACCAAAAGTCGCATCAATTTCTGATGAAACTACTTTAATTCGTAACGTCGAAATGGCTATTACGACAAAAAATATGAAGTCCATTCAATATCCATACATGCCTGAAGAAGGTATGGTCGAAGTCGGCGAATTAAAAATACACCAAGCATCGCATGCCCGCTACTTTGAAGACTTCTTAAAATTTGTCGA
>NZ_JAKUFV010000030.1:0-48339 GCF_022663595.1 Bacillus cereus group sp. BfR-BA-01360 | reverse complement strand
CAGCGTTCATCCTGAGCCAGGATCAAACTCTCCAATAAAGTTTGTCTAGCATCATAAATAAAAATTGACGTTTCACGTTGTTTGTTTCGTTTAGTTTTCAAAGTTCAACATCGCGTTTCAGCGACTTTTATAATGTAACATAATATACTTTTTTCGTCAACATTTTTTTGAAGTGCATTTACTTCTTTATTTGCTGACTTTGCCTATTATATAGGCTTTTCTTTTACTTTGCAAGCATGAATCTAAAAAAATAAGAGAAAGGGATTATTCCCCCTCTCTCTTATTCTTCAGAAGCTTCTTCGCTTTCTTCCTCATCTTCTTTTTGGGCTTTTGCTACTGTTGCTACTTCTTGATCATCTTCCAGACGAATCAAACGTACACCCTGTGTATTACGCCCCATTTGCGAGATTTGTTCAACTGGCATTCGAATAATAACACCTGCTGCCGTAATCAGCATGATATCTTCTTCGCCTGTTACAGACTTAACTGCTACTAACTTGCCGTTTTTCTCTGTAATATTACACGTTTTCAAACCTTTCCCGCCACGACTTTGGATGCGATACTCCTCAATCGGTGTACGCTTTCCGTATCCATTCTTCGTTACAATTAACACATTCATATTCTCTTCGACAATTTCCATACCTACAACATGATCATCTTCATCTAATGTTATAGCTTTTACCCCGGCTGCATTACGTCCCATAGAGCGCACATCTTGTTCATTAAATCGAATTAACATACCGTTACTTGTACCAACAATAATATCTTTGTCACCAGATGTTAAACGTACAGAAATCACCTCGTCTTCTTCACGAAGAGAGATGGCTATCAAGCCGTTTGTACGAATATTTGAGAATGATGAAAGCGGCGTTCTCTTAGAGATCCCTTGTTTTGTTGTAAAGAATAAGAATTGATCATCACCAAATTCACGAATTGGAATAATAGCGTTGACCCACTCATCCTTATCTACTTCTAATAAATTAATAATCGGTATTCCTTTCGCTGTACGGCTATACTCTGGGATTTCATATCCCTTTGTACGGTATACTTTACCTTTATTGGTAAAGTATAAAATATGATCATGTGTTGATGTCGTTAATAAGTGTTCAACAAAATCATCATCATTTGTACCCATTCCTTGTACACCACGACCTCCACGATTCTGCGTTTTATATGTAGAAGCTGGTAATCGTTTAATGTATCCGTTATGAGTCAACGTAATCGCAATATTTTGCTCTGGTATTAAATCTTCATCCTCAATAGATTCAATACCACCGATTGTAATTTCAGTTCTTCTCTCATCGTTAAATCGTTCTTTTACTTCTGTTAATTCTTCACGAATAATTTCTAGAACCTTTTCTTCATCGGCTAAGATTGCTTTTAACTCAGCAATCAATTTCAATAGTTCTTGATATTCTTGCTCGATTTTCTCTCGTTCTAATCCTGTTAAGCGTTGCAAGCGCATATCTAATATTGCCTGTGCTTGTTTTTCACTTAAAGCAAATCGCTCTATCAATCCTTGTTTTGCAATATCTGCTGTTTTCGAACTACGTATTAACGTAATTACTTCATCAAGGTGATCTAAAGCAATTCGTAAACCTTCTAAAATATGAGCACGAGCCTCTGCCTTTTCTAATTCGTAAGCTGTGCGTCTACGAATAACTACTTTTTGATGTTCCAAGTAATAATATAGCGTTTGTTTTAAATTTAATACTTTTGGTTCTCCATCTACAAGTGAAAGCATATTAATGCCAAAACTTGTTTGAAGGGCCGTATGTTTATATAAATTGTTTAGAAGCACGTTAGCATTTGCATCACGACGAACTTCCATGACAATTCGTAAACCTCTTCTATCAGATTCATCACGTAAATCTGTAATACCATCAATTTTTTTATCGCGAACTAATTCTGCAATTTTTTCAATAAGGCGAGCCTTATTTACTTGATAAGGTATTTCTGTGACAATAATGGATTGTCGTCCATTCGCTTTTTCTTCAATTTCAACCTTTGCCCGTAGTGTAATAGAACCGCGCCCAGTTTCATAGGCTCTGCGAATTCCACTTCTCCCTAAAATAAGACCTGCTGTAGGGAAATCTGGCCCTGGAATATACTCCATTAACTCCGCGATTGTAATCTCAGGATTACGGCTTAAAGCTAAGACCCCATCAATTACTTCTCCAAGTTGATGAGGTGGAATATTTGTCGCCATACCAACAGCGATACCAGTCGCACCATTTACTAATAAATTAGGGAAACGAGCAGGTAGTACAACCGGCTCTCTCTCAGAACCATCATAGTTATCTTGATAGTCTATTGTATTTTTTGTAATATCGCGCAATAGTTCCATAGAGATTTTAGACATTTTTGCTTCTGTATAACGCATCGCTGCTGCAGAGTCACCATCAATAGAACCAAAGTTTCCATGTCCATCAACGAGCATATAGCGCTGGCTAAAATCTTGTGCCATACGTACCATAGTTTCATAAACAGCTGAATCACCGTGTGGATGATACTTACCGATTACTTCCCCAACAATACGTGCTGATTTTTTATACGCTTTATCAGCAGTAATACCTAAATCATTCATTGCATATAAAACCCTGCGATGTACAGGCTTTAATCCATCTCGCACATCTGGTAATGCACGAGATACGATAACACTCATTGCGTAATCTAAAAACGAGGTACGCATTTCCTGACTAATATTAACCTCTCGAATTCGTGCTTGTTGTTGATTATCTGACATCAACCAGCACCTCCTCTTACATTTCCGTTACAAATTACATTGATTTATATATAGACGACAGGAACATTGAGATTCCTGTCGTTATTTATCTTAAATATCAAGGTTTTTTACATATTTTGCATTCTCTTGAATGAAATTACGACGCGGTTCAACTTTATCTCCCATTAAAATTTCAAAAGTTTCATCCGCTTCGATTGCATCTTGTAAAGAAACTTGCAATAATGAACGCACCTCTGGATCCATTGTCGTTTCCCATAATTGAGCCGGATTCATCTCACCAAGACCTTTGTAACGCTGAATACTTGGCTTAGGTTGCGCTGGCAACTCGGCCAATATTCTTTCAAGTTCTTTTTCGTTATAAGCATACTGAATCTTTTTCCCTTGTTGCACTTTAAACAATGGTGGTTGTGCAATATATACATAACCATGTTCAATAATTTGACGCATATAACGATAGAAGAACGTTAATAATAGGGTACGAATATGTGCACCATCGACATCGGCATCGGTCATAATAATAACTTTATGATAGCGGGCCTTTGATATATCAAAATCGCCACCGATGTTTGTCCCAATTGCTGTAATAATTGTACGCACTTCATCATTGGATAAAATTTTATCTAATCGAGCTTTCTCAACGTTAATGATTTTCCCCTTAAGCGGTAAGATTGCTTGGAAGTGACGATCGCGCCCCTGCTTTGCAGATCCACCCGCAGAGTCACCCTCTACGATATAAATTTCACTGATGGATGGGTCTTTAGAAGAACAATCCGCCAACTTACCAGGTAAACTTGAAACCTCTAACGCACTCTTTCTACGAGTTAATTCACGCGCTTTCTTCGCAGCTACACGTGCTCTTGCTGCCATTGTCCCTTTTTCCACAATTTTACGTGCAATATTTGGATTTTCTAGAAGAAACTTTTCAAACGCCTCTGAAAATACAGACTCTGTAATCGTTCTCGCTTCGCTATTACCAAGTTTCGTCTTTGTCTGCCCTTCAAATTGCGGATTCGGATGTTTAATGGATACAATTGCAGTTAAACCTTCCCGAACATCTTCACCAGTTAAATTACTATCAGCATCTTTTAAAATATTATTTTTTCTTCCATAGTCATTAATCACACGCGTTAAAGCTGTTTTAAATCCAACCTCATGCGTACCACCTTCATACGTATGGATGTTATTTGTAAATGAATAAATATTATTTGTATATCCTTCGTTATATTGGAGAGAAACTTCAACCTGAATCCCATCTTTTGCGCCTTCTACATATACTGGTTCTTCATGAATTGGCTGCTTCGAACGATTTAAATGTTCAACATAAGATTTAATTCCACCTTCGTAATGGAATTCTTTCTTCTGTTTATTTTCACGTTTATCTTCAATTGTTAATTTAATATTACGATTTAAAAATGCTAGTTCACGCATACGAGTTGCTAATATATCAAAATCATACACGGTTGTTTCTTTAAAAATTTCTGGGTCTGGCTTAAAGCGAGTTACTGTTCCTGTGCGATCTGTTTCACCAATTACTTTTAAATCTGCAACTGGAATGCCTCGTTCATATTTTTGGTAGTGAATTTTTCCTTCGCGGTGTACAAATACTTCTAACTCGGTTGATAGGGCGTTTACTACAGATGCCCCTACACCATGAAGACCACCGGAAACTTTATAACCACCACCGCCAAATTTACCACCAGCATGAAGTACTGTCATAATGACTTCTACTGCAGGACGTCCCATTTTTTCTTGTATACCAACTGGAATCCCACGGCCGTTATCCGTTACACGGATACTATCGTCTTCTTCGATGACCACATTAATCTCATCACAATATCCCGCTAACGCTTCATCAATACTATTATCTACAATCTCCCATACAAGGTGATGAAGACCTTTTCCACTTGTCGATCCAATGTACATACCTGGGCGTTTTCGAACTGCTTCTAACCCTTCAAGTACCTGTATTTGACTTTCATCATATGAGTTTGCTTGCATTTCCTTTTGTTCCATTGACACAAAGATCACCTACTTTTCCATTTAAACAGAAGTTATATTCTGTCTATTTCACAATCTACCGTGCCGCTTTTTACATGAATTGTTTTCGCTTTTTTTAATGTTTCGTGTTCAATTCCGTCGACACTCGTCGTTGTCACAAATGTTTGCACTTTTCCTTGAATTGTATTTAAAAGATGTGATTGACGGTAATCATCTAATTCTGATAATACATCATCTAATAAAAGAATTGGGTACTCTTTTACCTCTGCATAAATCAATTCAATTTCAGCTAATTTTAGGGATAGTGCAGTTGTTCGTTGCTGGCCTTGTGAGCCAAAGACTTGAACATTTTTACTATTAACGAAGAATTGTAAATCATCACGATGAGGACCAATTAAAGTCGTACCACGGAAAATTTCACGTTGTTTCACAGATTGAAAACTTTCATAGTATACTTCTTTTATTTTCGACAAATCCATTGATTCTGATACATCTACACTTGGCTTATAAACGATTTCCAATTCCTCAAGCCCTCTGCTAATCCCACGATGGATTGGAGCAGCCCACTCTTGTAGTAAATGTAAGAATTCAAAACGTTTTTGTAGAATTTTCGTACCATGTTCAATAAGTTGAAGCGTAAATACATCCAACATCGTTTCCTCATTTTTACCTTGTATTGCCTTAAGCAAATGGTTTCGTTGTGTGAGCACTTTTTGATATTGACTTAATTCATACAAATAAACAGGAGCTATTTGTCCTAATTCCATATCTAAAAAGCGTCTTCTGACTTGAGGACTTCCTTTTACAAGATTTAAATCTTCAGGGGCAAACATAACAACGTTCATCTCACCAATATATTGGCTCAACTTTTGTTGTTCAAGTTCATTCAATTTTGCCTTTTTTCCTTTTTTAGAAATATTTAATTCCAAAGATACGGAACTATTTCGTTTTTGTAATCTACCTTTTATTTTACCATAATCCTCATCCCATCGGATGAGTTCACGATCATTTGAAGTTCTATGAGATTTCGCCATTGCTAACACATAGATCGCTTCCATCAAATTTGTTTTCCCTTGTGCATTTTCACCAATGATTACATTGACTTTATCCTCAAAAGAAAGGTTTAAATCTTCATAATTTCGATAATTTTTTAATTGTATTTCTGAAATAAACAAAGGGCTCCCCCTTTATGATTGAACTTGAAATGTTCCGTTTCCCGGAATTTCAACTATATCATTGGCGTACAATTTTCTACCTCGTCTATTTTCAAGTTCTTGATTCACGTACACTTCATATTCTTGCAAGAACCATTTTACAGCTCCACCTGTATCAATTACATCGGCAAGTTTTAAAAATTGCCCTAATGTAATATATTCTGTTGAAATTTTAATACGTTTCATAAAATCGCTCACTTTCTGAAAGTGTTCATTCTTTCATTGTACTAAATAAACTAGCATTAGGAAAGTAATACCCAAAATCAAACAAGGGTCGCTAGTACATAAAAACTAGCAACCCTCATTCTTTTTAGTAAGTACGAACCGGTAAAATTAGTTGAATAATGGAGTTATCATTTACTGTACGAATTAAGAAAGGTCTCATCGCACCAGTAAAGCTAATTTTAATTTCAGTACTATCTAAAGCTTTTAATGCATCCATCATATATTTTGCACTAAATGATATTTTTAATTCTTCACCATCTATTTTTTCACATTGAACTTCTTCTACTACTTTCCCAATTTCCGGTGAATTCGAAGAAATTTCTAGCATTTTCTGTTCAAATGTTGATAGTTTTACAACGTTGTTACGCCCATCTCTTGCCAACAAGGAAGCGCGATCAATAGCTTGCAAAAACTCTTTCGTATTGACAAAGATATCCGTCTTACTTTCAGCAGGAATTAAGCGAGTTGTATCAGGGTAATTCCCTTCCAATAATCGAGAGAAGAATAATAAATGTTTTGTTCGGAATAATACTTGATACTCTGTAATAACAATATCCACCATTTCTTCAGACTCATCTAAAATTTTACTTAACTCATTTAAACTTTTACCTGGAATGACAACATTTGCTTGAAATTCATCAGAAATGTTATGCCCTTCAATTTTCGCTGTGCGAAGTGCCAATCTGTGACTATCTGTTGCAATGCAAGTTAACTCGCTGTTATATACCTTCCAGTTTACACCTGTCAAGATTGGGCGAGTTTCAGAACTTGATACTGCAAATACAGTTTGACGAATCATATGTTTTAGTAAATCTGTTGGTATTTTAAATACATGATGTTCTTCAATTTGTGGTAATAATGGATATTCCGCAGAATCTAATCCATTTAAATTAAACTCTGATTTTCCAGATTTTATTTTTGTCATAAAATGATTTTCGACAGAAATTTCGACAGTGTCTTTTGGTAATTTTTTTACGATTTCACTAAAATATTTTGCTTGTAAAACAATACTACCTGATTGACTAACTTCTACGATTTCTTTTCCATCTTCTTCAACAGGAATAAATGATTCGATTGAAATATCTGCATCACTTCCTGTTAATGTAACTCCTTCTTCTGTAGCTACAACTTTAATTCCAGTAAGGATCGGAATTGTGGTGCGAGAGGAAACAGCTTTCATTACATCTTGTACACTTCTTACAAGATAGTCTTTTTGAATTGAAAAACGCATAGTGAAAACCTCCGGTAAGTATAAGATTTTATTTATTTAATAAAGATAAAAAGTAGTAGTAATAGTAATAGGGCCTGTGGATATGTGGATAACTCCGTTCAAAGATGTAAAAACAGTCTATCTACATGTGGATAGACTGTGCGTAAAACAGGAAAAGTTATTCACACTATTCAGCTACTACTTTAAAATATCATTAATTTCTTCAATTTGTTTTTGTAGTTGTGTATCTGTTTTTAAGAGCCGCGAAATTTTTTCATGTGCATGGATAACCGTTGTATGGTCGCGACCTCCAAATTCTTCCCCTATCTTTGGTAAAGATGAATCTGTTAATTCGCGTGATAAATACATTGCAATTTGACGAGGAAATGCAACAGATTTTGTGCGTTTCTTCGCTTTAAAATCTTCTAATTTCACTTGATAAACATCTCCAACTGCCTTTTGAATATCATAAATGGAAATAATTTTCGGCTTGGAGTTAGGAATAATATCTTTCAATGCTTCGGCAGCTAAATCGGCATTGATATCCTTATTAATTAAGGAGGAATAAGCAACAACTCGGATTAATGCACCTTCCAGTTCTCGGATGTTTGAATCGATTTGATTCGCAATATAAATCATAACTTCATTTGGAATATCGAGGCCTTCTGCTTTTGCTTTTTTACGTAAAATTGCAATCCTTGTTTCAAGATCTGGTGGTGTGATATCCGTAATTAATCCCCATTCGAAACGTGAACGAAGACGATCTTCTAATGTCGGAATCTCCTTCGGTGGTCGATCGCTTGAGATTACAATTTGCTTACTCTCTTCATGCAATGCATTAAATGTATGGAAAAATTCCTCTTGCGTTTGTTCTTTTCCGGCAAGGAATTGAATATCATCTATTAATAAAACATCTACATTTCGGTATTTATTTCGAAAGTCCACCGCTTTATTATCACGAATCGAATTAATAAATTCATTTGTAAATTTTTCAGATGATAAATAAACGACTTTTGCGTTTGGGTTATGTTCGATCACATAATGTCCAATTGCATGCATTAAGTGGGTTTTGCCAAGTCCGACGCCCCCGTAAATAAATAGGGGATTATATGCTTTCGCTGGTGCTTCAGCTACAGCGAGTGAAGCTGCGTGAGCAAAACGATTACCAGATCCAATAACAAATGTATCAAAAGTATATTTTGGATTTAACATACTTTGTGGCAGATGATTGGATTCATCATTCATCTTTTTTGCTTTTGCAGGAGGATAGTCAACTTCCTCTTCAGTTTGACTTTGAGG
The DNA here is from genome assembly GCF_022663595.1 of Bacillus cereus group sp. BfR-BA-01360. NCBI lineage: Bacteria > Bacillati > Bacillota > Bacilli > Caryophanales > Bacillaceae > Bacillus > Bacillus cereus group sp. BfR-BA-01360. The sequence goes on along the minus strand of NZ_JAKUFV010000030.1, from coordinate 39,647 downwards.
AATAATAAAACGAATATTCAACTTTGCTCCTGTTATATCATAAATTGTTTCTGAAATTAGCTCTGAATAGTGAGATTCTAACCAGTCACGGGCAAATTCATTGGGAGCTATAATGGTTAGTGTATCTTTTTTTAAAGCATGTGCTTTTGTTGATTTGAGCCATGTTTCATAACTTGGTTTACTTACCTTCTTTTCCAATTCAGTTAACGCACTATTCCATAAATCAGCGATATTTTCCAAGGGTGTCCCTCCTTTGCGAACATGATAAAAGAATAAGGTTGTGCAACAAATGTACAACCCCTTTAAACTTCAATGTATATTTATACGAAACGCATTTTAAAACCTAAAAACGTTGTTTGTATACGAGATAGAGTTTTCGACAAAAATAGCATATGTGGACAACTGTTTACCCACATGTGAGTATAACTGTCCACAAGTTATTCACAAATTGTGGATAAAGTTTAAATGTGTAAAAATTATTCAAGGTGAAAACACAACTATAATATCAAAAAAAAGTAGCCATAGCAATGAATTTTAGAAAGTTATCCACAAAATCAATACCTTGTGGAATAAACTTGTCCACAACACGATATACTGTGTAAAAGTCGAAAAATAATTTGTGGATATAAAAAAGTAAAAAATATATTTATCCACAAAAGAATGGGATACTTGTGAAAAAAGGTGTGAATAGGTTTAAAGTGAATATTTGATGAAAATTTCGAGAACCATTGACATTTTCCTAGTTAATTAACTATAATTTATAAGACTGTCTTTAACAGATATTCCTCAGGGAGGTGTCATATAATGAAAAGAACTTACCAACCAAATAAACGTAAGCGCAGCAAAGTACATGGTTTCCGCAGCCGTATGAGCACAGCGAACGGACGTAAAGTGCTAGCAGCTCGTCGTCGTAAAGGAAGAAAAGTATTATCTGCGTAGACCACTGAACGATCAGTGGTCTTTTTTTCTAGCCGTAATGAATTTCCACTGATGAAATACAGGAGTGTCAATTGATATGAAGAAAAAGAATCGTATTAAAAAAAATGATGAATTTCAGGCCGTTTTTCAAAAAGGAAGATCTAGTGCCAATCGTCAGTTTGTTATCTACCAATTAGATAAGGAAACACAACCATACTTTCGAATCGGTCTTTCTGTGAGTAAGAAAATCGGGAATGCAGTAGTTCGCAATCGGATTAAACGTATGATTCGTCAATCCATTACAGAATTAAAAGATGAGATAGATTCTGGGAAGGATTTTGTTATAATAGCAAGGAAGCCTTGTGCAGAGATGACATACGAAGAGTTTAAGAAAAGCTTAATTCATGCCTTCAAACGTTCAGGGATAAAAATTACAAACAAGTAGCGTAGGAAAAGGAAAATGAATTACACTATATACATACCGAAACAAGGAGGAGCAGGCTGTGAAAAAGAAGATAGGCTTACTTGCCATGGTTATCGCTTTGATGGCGATTGCTGCAGGTTGTAGTGAAGTGAATCAGCCGATTACACCGAAAAGTACAGGGATTTGGAATGAATATTTCGTATACCCGCTTTCTCAGTTAATCACGTATTTTGCAAACTTATTTGGTAGTAATTATGGTTTAGCAATCGTTATTACGACCCTTATTATTCGTTTTGCGTTATTACCATTAATGATTAAGCAAACGAAGAGTACAAAAGCAATGCAAGCACTGCAACCAGAAATGGTAAAATTGAAAGAAAAATATAGCTCTAAAGATCAAGCAACACAACAAAAATTACAACAAGAAATGATGCAACTGTATCAAAAGCATGGTGTCAATCCACTAGCAGGTTGTTTGCCAATTTTTATTCAAATGCCAATTTTATTCGCATTTTACCATGCGATTATGAGAACGGCTGAAATTAAGCAACACAGTTTCTTATGGTTTGATTTAGGACATGCAGATCCTTATTATATTCTTCCTATTGTTGCTGCAATTACAACATTTATTCAGCAAAAGATTGCAATGACGGGTACTGTTGGACAGAATCCACAAATGGCGATGATGGTATGGCTTATGCCAATTATGATTTTAATCTTTGCAATTAACTTCCCAGCAGCATTATCTTTATACTGGGTAGTTGGTAACATCTTTGGTATCGCTCAAATGTATATGATCAAAGGCCCTGAAATTAAGGGTAGTAAGGCAGGAGGATCAAGCAAGTGAGTATAATTACTGCTAAAGGACAAACCGTCGAGCTGGCAGTACAAGATGCTTTAAGGCAATTAAAAGTTTCAAAAGAACAAGTAGATATAAATATTATCGACGAAGGCAAGCGAGGATTTCTAGGCTTGATTGGGAATCGACCTGCTGTGGTAGAGGTGATCGTAAAAAAAGATCCAGTCCAGGAAGCTGAAGAGTATTTACGTAATGTCGTTCAGGCGATGGGAGTGGATGTAGCGATTACAAAAAAAGTAAAGGGAAGAGATGTGGAATTCATTCTTTCTGGAAAAAATGTAGGTGTTTTAATTGGAAAAAGAGGTCATACTTTAAATTCTTTACAATATTTAACAAATCTTGTTGCGAATCGTAGTACAAAGCAATATGTTGGTATAACAATTGATGCTGAAAACTATCGTAGTAAGCGAAAAGATACATTAGAATCTCTTGCTTATCGATTAGCAAAACAAGTAGCAAGTACAAAGAAAAATGTTGTATTAGAGCCAATGCCTTCTTTTGAAAGAAAAATTATCCATCAAGCATTAGCGAATCATCCAAATGTTATTACATCTTCTGAGGGAAAAGATCCGCATCGGCATGTTGTAATATCTCCCAAATAACCGGTCACTCATTTGAGTACCGGTTTTTTCTATGAGTTTGTTCTAACAAGTTTTCATGTATCAAAATAAGAGGTTTATATGCAGATTTGACTGACGAAAAAACAGCTGTGGATAACTAAAAACACTAAACTTATCCACTGTGAATAAGTTTAGTGTTTTTTACATGAGGACATAATAAAATGAGTTAATATTCTTTTGTAGATAGGTTCATTATGGTATCCTAATAGTTTAGTGAAGGAAAAAATTATGTTGAAATAGAGAGAAATAAGCAAGTGAGGTGAAAGGACATGGAATTTGATACAATTGCTGCGATTTCCACGGCACTTGGGGAGGGCGCGATTGCCATTGTTCGAGTAAGTGGAGAGGATGCGATTGAGAAGGTCAATCGCATTTTTAAAGGAAAAGATTTAACAGCAGTATCTTCTCATACAATTCATTATGGTCATATTGTGGATTTAGATACAAATCAAGTTATTGAGGAAGTTATGGTATCTATTATGCGTGCTCCTAAGACATTTACACGTGAAGATATCGTAGAAGTGAACTGCCATGGTGGTCTTGTTTCTGTAAATAAAGTATTGCAACTGATTTTAGCACAAGGAGTACGTTTAGCTGAGCCTGGTGAGTTTACGAAGCGTGCTTTTTTAAATGGTCGTATTGATTTATCTCAAGCTGAGGCAGTAATGGATTTAATCCGTGCAAAAACAGATCGTGCAATGAATGTAGCGATTAATCAAATGGAAGGACGTTTATCCAAATTGATTGGTCGTCTTCGTCAAGAAATTTTAGAAACGTTAGCTCATGTTGAGGTAAATATAGATTACCCGGAATATGATGACGTGGAGGAAATGACACATCGTATTTTAATTGAAAAAGCAACTCATGTTCAAAATGAGATTGAAAAGATTTTGGAAACATCAAAGCAAGGAAAAATTTTGCGAGAAGGAATTGCAACAGCAATTATCGGAAGACCAAATGTCGGAAAATCTTCATTATTAAATAGTCTTGTTCAGGAGAAAAAGGCTATTGTAACAGATATAGCAGGAACAACTCGTGATGTTATTGAAGAATATGTCAACATACGTGGTGTACCACTTCGACTTATTGATACAGCTGGAATTCGCGAAACAGAAGATATTGTCGAACAAATTGGTGTTGAGCGATCAAAAGAGATGATGAGCCAAGCTGATTTAGTATTAATAGTAGTAAATTATAGTGAGCCATTAACGAATGAAGATGAAGAGCTATTCCGTGCTGTACAAGGAAAAGATTTCATTGTCATTGTAAATAAAACAGATTTACCACAAAGGATTGAGATGGAACGCGTAACAGAATTAGCGAGTGAGAAACGTGTTATCACAACATCCTTAATTGAAGAAAAAGGCGTAGATGAATTAGAGAAAGCAATTGCTGATCTGTTCTTTGAAGGAACAATTGAATCAGCTGATATGACATATGTTTCTAATGCAAGACATATCGGTTTACTAACACAAGCAAGAAAAACGATTGGAGATGCAATTGCTGCAATTGAGAACGGTGTTCCAATTGATATGGTTCAAATTGATTTAACAAGAACATGGGAAATACTTGGTGAGATTACTGGTGATACAGTTCATGAAAGTTTAATTGATCAACTGTTTTCTCAATTTTGTTTAGGAAAATAATAAAGATCTTTCAAGATGATAGACGATAGTAGGAGGAATAAATAATGGGATACAATGCCGGTTCTTACGATGTCATAGTAATCGGTGCAGGCCATGCAGGATGTGAAGCTGGTCTTGCAGCAGCACGAATGGGATCAAAAACATTAATGTTAACAATTAACTTAGATATGGTTGCGTTCATGCCATGTAACCCTTCTGTTGGTGGACCCGCAAAAGGGATTGTTGTTCGTGAAATCGATGCATTAGGCGGCGAAATGGGACGAAATATTGATAAAACGCATATTCAAATGCGTATGTTGAATACAGGGAAAGGCCCTGCTGTACGCGCTCTTCGTGCGCAAGCGGATAAATTTTTATATCAACATGAATTAAAGAAAACCATTGAAGAAACGCCGAACTTAACATTACGTCAAGGAATGGTTGAACGTTTAATTGTTGAAGATGGTGTGTGTAAAGGAGTAATTACACAATCAGGTGCGGAATATACAGCGAAAACAGTTGTTATTACAACTGGAACGTTTTTACGTGGTGAAATTATTATGGGAGACTTGAAATATTCAAGTGGTCCAAATAACCAACAGCCATCTATTACATTATCAGAGCATTTAGAAGAGCTTGGATTTGAACTTGTTAGATTTAAAACGGGGACACCTCCTCGTGTAAATAGTAATACAATTGATTACAGTAAAACAGAGATTCAGCCAGGAGATGATCAACCGCGTGCGTTCTCATTTGAAACAACGAAGTTTATTTTAGATCAAATTCCGTGCTGGTTAACATATACAAGTGAAGAAACCCATCGCTTAATTGACAAAAACTTACATCGTTCTGCTATGTATTCTGGTATGATTAAAGGAACAGGTCCTCGTTATTGTCCATCAATTGAGGATAAAGTAGTACGATTTAATGATAAGCCACGTCATCAAATTTTCTTAGAGCCAGAAGGACGTAATACGCAAGAAGTCTACGTTCAAGGATTATCAACGAGCTTACCAGAAGATGTACAGCGTGAAATGTTGAAAACAATTCCTGGTTTAGAGAATGTTGAAATGATGCGCACAGGTTATGCGATTGAATACGATGCAATTGTACCAACACAGCTTTGGCCAACCCTTGAAACGAAAAAGATTAAAAACTTATATACGGCGGGGCAAATTAATGGTACGTCTGGTTATGAAGAGGCGGCTGGCCAAGGGATTATGGCTGGAATTAACGCTGCATGTCGCTCTTTAGGCAAAAAAGAAGTCATTTTAGGTCGTTCTGATGCTTATATTGGCGTTTTAATTGATGACCTTGTGACAAAAGGGACAAATGAACCATATCGTCTGTTAACTTCTCGTGCGGAATATCGTTTATTATTACGTCATGATAATGCGGATCTTCGCTTAACAGAAATCGGTCATGAAATTGGATTAATCCCAGAAGAGCGTTATGAACGTTATTCTCAAAAGAAAGAACAAATTGAACAAGAAAAGGCTCGTTTAGAGGGAATTATTATTAAACCACGTCCTGAAGTACAAGAGTTAATTCGTAGTGTTGGTGGAAGTGAATTAAAAGATGGTATACGTGCTAGCGACTTACTGCGACGTCCAGAAATGACATATGAACATATTCGCTTACTTGCACCAAGTGAATTAGAAATCAATGATGAGGTTGCAGAGCAAGTTGAAATTCAAATTAAATATGAAGGATATATCGAAAAGTCCTTACAACAAGTAGAACGTATGAAGAAAATGGAAAGTAAAAAAATTCCTGTTGATATAGATTATGATGCTATTTCTGGTATTGCATCAGAAGCAAGACAAAAATTAAAAGAGGTTCGTCCACTGTCTGTAGGGCAAGCATCTCGTATCTCAGGTGTAAATCCAGCTGATATTTCCATTTTACTTGTATACATTGAACAAGGGAAAATTGCGCGAGTATCGAACCAATAAATAGTAAGGAGATATTGCGAGATGAACATAGAACAATTTCAATCTATGCTAGGAGAAAGAGGGATTTCTCTTTCTCCTAGACAATTAGAGCAATTTGAAATGTATTTTGAAACATTAGTAGAGTGGAACGAAAAAATGAATTTAACAGCGATTACGGAGAAAGAAGAAGTGTACTTAAAACATTTTTTTGACTCTATTACTGCTGCTTTTTACTACGATTTTTCAAATCCACTATCTATTTGTGATGTTGGCGCAGGTGCAGGATTTCCGAGTATACCATTAAAAATTTGTTTCCCGCACTTAAAAGTAACAATTGTTGATTCACTGCAAAAGCGGATTAACTTTTTGAATCACTTAGCACAAAAACTGGAGCTCAGTGACGTTGCTTTCTGTCATGATCGTGCTGAAACATTCGGTAAAAAAGAACATGTACGTGAATCATACGATATTGTAATGGCGCGTGCAGTAGCTCGCCTTTCTGTATTAAGTGAATTATGTTTACCGCTTGTAAAGGTTGGCGGAACATTTATTGCCATGAAAGGTGCAGCAGCTAATGAAGAGATTGAAAATGGTAAATATGCTGTAGAAGTGCTTGGCGGACAATTAGAAGAGGTATCTACGTTCCAATTGCCATTTGAAGAGAGTGAACGGAACATTTTATTAATCAAGAAAAAGCGCAAAACACCGAAAAAATATCCACGTAAGCCAGGTACACCCAATAAATTACCTATTGAAAAATAAATCTTATTAGACGTAAGATTAAATTATATAAATGGAACCGTAAATGTTTGATAAGGAATATGTTTATGTAGAATATTCAATAGGCCCAAAGGTGGTGGAATATGTATGAAAAATACGTTTTCTCGTTTATTTGGCTTTGGAGATAAAATGAGCGAACTCGAAATACAAAATGAAAGCCATGAAGATATAAATAAAAAGATACATGAAGAAATACATGAAATTCCGATAGCAAATATCATTCCAAACCGTTATCAACCACGGACGGTGTTTGATGATGCACGCATCGATGAACTAGCATTAACAATCCGTACGCATGGGCTTATTCAACCAATTGTTGTAAGGCAGTATGAAGAAGATTGTTATGAAATTATTGCCGGGGAAAGGCGTTTTCGTGCTGCAACGAAATTAGGATGGGAAAAGGTTCCTGCAATTATAAAAAACTTAAATGATACGGAAACAGCTTCAGTTGCTTTAATTGAAAACTTGCAACGTGAAGAGTTAACAGCAATTGAAGAAGCTGTTGCATATCAAAAGCTAATTGAGTTACATAATTTAACGCAAGAGGCACTCGCACAAAGACTTGGTAAAGGACAATCAACTATCGCAAATAAATTACGGTTATTAAAGTTACCTGAAGATATTAAAAGGTCATTATTAGAAAAAAGTATTACAGAGCGGCATGCTCGTGCACTTATTCCTTTGAAAAATGAAGAGTTACAGTTAAAAGTTTTACAAGAAATTGTGGAAAAACAATTGAATGTAAAACAGACAGAAGAGCGAATCGCAAAGTTACTTGAGGAAGTAAAACCGAAGCGTAAAGCAAAGAAAAAAGCGGTAAGTCGCGATATGAGGATTGCGATGAACACGATTAGGCAATCTTTACAAATGGTTGCAAAAAGCGGTTTGAATGTGAACTCTGAAGAAGAAGAATTTGATGAATATTATCAAATCACAATTAAAATTCCTAAGAAAAAATAATAGAGTGAAACTTTAATTGGTGGGGGCTTCATCCCCTACTGATTCGTAGTCTTCACGAACTGAGTTACCCGAAAATAGCGGGTTCAATATATGATAGAGGTCTCATCTTTTTGATGAGGCTTTTTTATTATATTGATACAAAAGAAAAACAATTTTTTAGGCGAAAGAGGATCATGTATTGAAACAATTCATGAGGTTTTTGTCTTATACATGACGGAAAAATAACGATATATCTTTTTTCTTATTGGAATGAAGAAGGAGTTTAAAAATAAATTTTGAAGTTTAATAAAGGACATAAAAGAAAATATTTGATTTCATGGTACAATAAATATAACTATTTTTAGAATAAGATAGAAAGGTTGAAAGTAGGTGACATCATGGGAAAAATCATTGCCATTGCTAACCAAAAAGGCGGTGTTGGAAAAACAACAACATCCGTTAATTTAGGAGCCGGATTGGCACAAATGGGAAAGAAAGTTCTTCTTGTTGATATTGATGCTCAAGGGAATGCAACAACTGGTGTTGGAATTGAAAAGTCCGAATTAGATCAATGTATTTATAATGTCCTTGTAGAAGACACAGCTGTTCAAGAGGTTATAAAGAAGACCGCAACTGAAAACTTAGATGTTCTACCCGCTACCATTCAATTAGCAGGAGCTGAGATTGAATTGGTGCCAACCATTTCCCGGGAAGTACGTTTGCAGAGGGCATTGCAACCAGTTCGTACTGAATATGATTACGTTATTATTGATTGTCCTCCATCTTTAGGTTTGTTAACAATTAATGCGTTAACAGCAGCCGATTCTGTCATTATCCCTGTTCAATGTGAATATTACGCATTAGAAGGATTGAGCCAACTATTAAATACAGTTCGTCTTGTACAAAAGCATTTAAATAAAAATTTAGCAATTCAAGGCGTATTATTAACGATGTTAGATGCGCGCACAAATCTAGGAATTCAAGTTATAGATGAAGTGAAAAAATACTTTAGAGATAAGGTATATCGTTCTATTATTCCACGCAATGTTCGTTTGAGCGAGGCGCCGAGTCATGGTAAACCGATTATGCAGTATGATGCTAAATCAAGAGGGGCTGAAGTATATATAGATTTAGCAGAGGAAGTGATTGCAGGTGGCTAAAGGACTGGGAAGAGGAATAAATGCATTTTTCCCTGATTTAGATGTGAAAGAAGAAGAAACGATTCAAGAGATTGCAGTAACTGAACTAAGACCTAACCCGTACCAACCTAGAAAAAACTTTCATAAAGAAGCGATTCAAGAATTAGCAATCTCTATTAAAGAACATGGCATTTTACAACCTTTAATTGCGCGAAAGAGTATTAAAGGGTATGAAATCGTAGCTGGTGAAAGAAGATATAGAGCTGCAAAGGAAGCAAATCTTGAAAAGGTACCAGTTGTTGTACGTAAATTGAGCGAGCAGCAAATGATGGAACTCGCTCTTCTTGAAAATTTACAGCGTGAAGATTTAAATCCAATGGAAGAGGCTATGGCCTATCAAATGTTAATGAATGAGCTAAATGTAACACAAGAACAATTAGCGAAGCGCCTTGGAAAAAGTAGACCGTATATCGCGAATTACACAAGGTTACTGACTCTCCCTTCATTTGTGCAAGATATGATTGCAAGTGGGAAGTTATCAATGGCACATGGACGCACCTTACTTACCATTAAGGATGAAGAACAATTAAAATCTTTATTAAAGCGCATTGAAAAAGAAGGCTTGAATGTTCGGCAATTAGAAAAAATTGTTCAAGAGATCAATCAGCGAGTTTCACGTGAAACAAAGAAGAAGAAAAAAGAAAGAAATATCTTTTTTATAGAACGTGAAACAATATTAAGAGAAAAGTTCGGTACAGAGGTGAAAATTAAGGAAACAAAAAAAGAAAAAGGGAAAATCGAAATCGAATTTTTTAATAAAGAAGATTTGAATCGAATTTTAGAACTACTTTCAGGGGGGAACTGAAAAGCAAACCATCTTATTATTTACAGATGGTTTGCCTTTTTTAATACAGATAACTTTTGATCTGTTTCTTTTATGCTTTGGGCGATTACATCGGCCATTTTCATCACTAAGCTTAATCTTGTATTTTGAAGCACAAAAAATTCCATAAAACCATTTAAATTTACAATGCCATGTATATGTAATTCTCCCACTGCTGGAAGTTTTTTATTCATTGCAGCGCCTGGTTTACTAGGTCCTTTTCCTACCGTTATGGAACCGATATTTTGTGACTTGCCAAGACATGCATCAACTGCAATAATAAAAGAATTCGGATTTGAAGATTGTATATTCTGAATATTTTCTTCGAGATTTAGAGCGTGCACAGGTTCATCAAGGGTGCCGAATACTTGGAAGTTTTGAATATTTATTTGTTCTAATTTTGTACCAACTAGCGGCCCAAGTGCATCACCAGTTGAACGGTCTGTTCCTATGCAAACTAGTATAAGTGGTGATTCGGTCGGTATGTGTGATAGTAAGAAATTGCTTAATATTTCTGAGGCTTCTACATCATGATGCATAACATTTTGTGATTCTTTTTCAAAAAAAGGTAAGCGAAAACTCCCAATATTCATGAAGCACCCATCCTTTTATTCATTTTTTTAATATGTTATACATTCTTTTTTTCTATTAAGAATATTACATTAAGCTAAGATGTGGGGAATTATAAGCATATATGTTGCAAATTATTTATAAGAGAGAAAAGAATAGTACCAGTATATATTTTTTTGTGTCATTTTATACCTTAATCAAAAGAGAAAGTGAAACTTTAATCAGTGGGGGTCTTCACCTCCCACTGATTATGAGCCCTCACCAATCGGGCTGTTACGGGCAGTTAATTTCTCACCTATCTTCCTTGTTTCTCTCTGAATCTTGAGGTGGGAGTCTTACTGCCCTAAAATAGCGGGGTAAAAATGTAAATAAGATAGCAAAGTTTTTAAAGAAATAAGGGAAACTTCTGATACAATAAGGGATGAATAAAAGATTATTATTGGAGAGGTAAAACAGATGGATTTATTAACTAAATGGTTTGATTCTATTGATTGGTCCCATATTGGAATGGGAGCAATCAAAATAGTAGTTATTTTAGTGCTTGGTGCAATTGTAGTTAGAATTGCTAGGGCAATTGTAAGAAATGCATTTCGAATGGGCAGCCGTTCGCCGATTCAAATTTCAGAGCGCCGTACAATGACGGTAGCAAAACTGCTTGAAAATATTGTGGCATACGTTGTTATATTTATTATGCTAATTGCTATTTTGGGGATATTTGGCATTAATGCATCAGGTTTATTAGCGGGGGCAGGGGTAATCGGTTTAGCGGTCGGTTTTGGTGCCCAAAGTTTAGTAAAAGACGTTATTACAGGATTGTTTATTTTATTAGAAGATCAATTTTCAGTTGGTGATTATGTTTGCATTGGTCAGTTTGAAGGTGTTGTTTTAGAAATTGGGCTACGTACAACGAAAATAAAAAGTTGGACAGGCGAAATTCATATTTTACCTAACGGAGGCATTATGCAAGTAACGAACTTCTCTGTTAGCAACAGCGTCGCATTTGTTGATGTTTCTATCTCTTATGAGAGTGATATTGACCAAGCAGAACGAGTGATTGAAGAATTATTAGAAGAATTGCCTGCAAAATATGAAGATATGGTAACAAAGCCAGAATTATTAGGTGTTCAAACACTTGCTGCATCTGAAGTTGTATTGCGTGTAATTGCTGAAGTAGCGCCGATGAAACATGCAATTATTGCAAGAGCTCTTCGAAAAGAGATTAAAAATCGTCTTGATTTACACGGTATTGAAATTCCATATCCACGTATGGTTTTATATAATCGTGAAGAGATGGTTAATAACACAGCAAATTAATGGGAAGAGGGGATTAGAGAATGGAGCAGAAGCAATATAACTTGTACGATATTGTGGAAATGAAGAAAGCCCATCCTTGTGGTGAAAATCGTTGGAAGATTATTCGTATGGGAATGGACATCCGCATTAAGTGCGAGGGATGTGACCATTCCGTAATGATTCCTCGAAGAGAATTTAATCGTAAGATGAAAAAAGTACTTGTGAAACATGAAGAATAGATGCGAGGTAACAGTTACATAAGGTAGCTGTTACTTTTTTGAATTTTTAGGTAACTTGTCATTTTATTTGTTACTATCTATAATGATGGAAGATTGAGACATAGGAGTGAAAAATATGGGATTAACGGCTGGAATCGTTGGCTTACCTAACGTAGGGAAATCAACATTATTTAACGCAATTACACAAGCAGGGGCAGAATCTGCAAACTATCCATTCTGTACAATTGATCCAAACGTAGGAATTGTAGAGGTGCCAGATGATCGTTTAAATAAACTAACGGAACTAGTTGAGCCGAAGAAAACTGTTCCAACGGTATTCGAATTTACTGATATTGCTGGTATTGTAAAAGGTGCAAGTAAAGGTGAAGGATTAGGAAACAAATTCTTATCTCATATTCGCCAAGTAGATGCAATTTGCCAAGTGGTACGTTGTTTTGAAGATGAAAATATTACACACGTTTCAGGAAAAGTCGATCCAATTGATGATATTGAAACGATTAACCTAGAATTAATTTTAGCGGATTTAGAATCTGTTGATAAGCGTATTGAACGTGTTGCTAAATTAGCAAGACAAAAAGATAAAGAAGCGGTATTTGAGCATGAAATTTTAGTTCGTTTAAAAGAAGCGTTTGAAGCAGGGAAACCAGCTCGTACGATCGAGTTTACAGAAGAACAAATGAAGGTTGTTAAAGGGCTTCATTTACTTACAACGAAAGAAATGCTATACGTAGCAAACGTAAGTGAAGAGGATATTATGGATCCTTCTGAGAACCAGTATGTACAGAGGGTAAAAGAATTTGCAGCAAAAGAAAATTCACAAGTTATTGTTGTTTGTGCAAAAATTGAATCAGAAATTGCTGAATTAGATGAAGAAGAGAAAAAGGTATTCCTTGAAGAATTAGGCATTGAAGAGTCTGGTTTAGATCAATTAATTCGTGCCGCGTATGATTTGTTAGGACTAGCAACTTACTTTACAGCTGGTGTACAAGAAGTTCGCGCATGGACATTTAAAAAAGGGATGAAAGCACCACAATGCGCAGGAGTGATTCATACAGATTTCGAACGTGGATTTATTCGCGCTGAAACAGTTTCATATACTGATTTAATGGAATATGGTTCGATGACAGCGGCGAAAGAAGCAGGAAAAGTACGTTTAGAAGGTAAAGAGTATATTGTAAAAGACGGGGACATTATGCACTTCCGCTTTAATGTATAATTTGATATTTCCTAGGAAAATAGTGAGAAAAGCTTGGTGAATATATTATATGTTTACCAAGTTTTTTATTTATTGGTTAGTTGATTCATCTAACTTACTATGATATAATCTAAACTCGTGAGTAATTACTATTATAATAATTAATTGCTCCTTGCCCATTATGGGCCGTTTAGACCAAAAGGAGGTGAAAGTGTAATGAAAAAGTACGAAATCATGTACATCATTCGTCCAAACATGGAGGAAGAAGCTCAAAAAGCTTTAGTTGAGCGCTTCGCAAACGTTTTAACTAACAATGGTGCAGAAATCATTAACACGAAAGAGTGGGGTAAGCGTCGTTTAGCTTACGAAATCAACGACTTACGTGACGGTTTCTACATGATCTTAAACGTAAATTCTAACCCAGAAGCTGTGAAAGAATTCGATCGTTTAGCTAAGATCAACGAAGATATCATTCGTCACATCGTTGTTAAAGAAGAAGAATAATAATTAAGATATATAGGGAGAGTGGTTCGATTGATGAATCGTGTTATCCTCGTTGGTCGTCTAACTAAGGACCCTGACTTACGTTACACGCCCAATGGTGTTGCAGTAGCTACTTTCACGTTAGCGGTGAATCGTGCTTTTACAAATCAGCAAGGTGAGCGTGAAGCTGACTTTATTAACTGTGTAATATGGCGTAAACAAGCAGAAAACGTGGCAAATTATTTGAAAAAGGGTAGCTTAGCAGGCGTTGATGGCCGTCTTCAAACTCGTAATTATGAGGGACAAGATGGTAGACGTGTATATGTAACAGAAGTTCTGGCAGAGAGCGTACAATTTTTAGAGCCGCGTAATAGCGGTGGGGAGCAACGCGGTTCTTTCAATCAGCAGCCATCAGGAGCTGGTTTCGGAAACCAAGGCTCTAACCCATTTGGTCAATCTGGTAATTCTGGATTTACGAAGAATGACGATCCATTTTCAAATGTAGGGCAACCGATCGATATTTCGGACGACGATTTACCATTCTAATGGTATAGATCGGTTATTTTTAACAAAGAATGGAGGGAAATGAACATGGCAGGACGCAAAGGTGGACGTGCGAAACGTCGTAAAGTGTGTTTCTTCACAGCTAACGGCATTACGCACATCGATTATAAAGACGTTGATTTATTAAAACGTTTCGTTTCTGAGCGTGGTAAAATTTTACCTCGTCGTGTAACAGGAACAAGCGCAAAATACCAACGCAAACTTACAGTTGCAATTAAACGTGCTCGTCAAATGGCACTTTTACCATATGTTGGTGAATAATGAAGTATGAAATGCACAGTAGAGTCTAACTTTACTGTGCATTTTGCTATGCTTTTCTTTTTAGAAGGAGAGGTTTATAGATGAAAGGTACAAGGATTATTACAGAGGGAGCGGCATTATTAGCTATATATGCAGTGTTACTTCTTGTATCGCTATACGTTCCTATCTTAAGTCTCGTTGCAACGTTTGCATTGCCATTGCCTTTTATATTATTTATCATTCGCTATTCGCTTCCGAGTGCATGTATGTTGTTTGTTGTTTCTCTGCTGGTTACGCTTGTTGTTAGTTCGCCAATTAGCTTAGTAAAAACGGTTATGTGTGGCATAATAGGATTTACTTTAGGTTATATGTATAAAAAGAAAAGACAACCAGTTGAAATATTAATAATAGGAACACTTTCCTATTTAGTCTGCTTTTTGTTCATTTATATTGGAAGCATCAAATTTTTACAATTAGATTTAATGAAACAAATGCAAGATATGTTTAAAGAAGGAATCGAGCAAAGTGAAAAAATAATCAAGGCTGCTGGTGTACCGGTTTCACAAGAGCAAAAAGCGGAATTAGAACAACTGATGGGATTATTGAGAAACCTATTACCAAGCATACTTGTTATGGTGGCATTGATTTATTCGTGGCTAACAGTTTTGATAGCTGGAAATGTTTTAAGAAAATTACGGTATCCAATTGTTAAATGGCCTGAATTTCGAAATATGCAATTACCAAAAAGTATCATTTGGTACTATGTTTTATTGATTATATGTTCTGCTTTTATAAAGGCAGAGCCAAGTTCATATTTCGATATTGCATTTTCTAACGTATACTTTATTTTTTCAATATTGCTTTTGTTTCAAGGATTTGGGTTTATAGCCTTTTTGGCACATGCTAAAGGGTATTCAAAGGCAATCCCAATTGTTGGATTTGTTATCTGCATGTTTGTCCCGCAATTGTTTTCTCTTGTAACAATCTTAGGTATAATTGATTTAGGTTTTCCATTCCGTTCTAGAATAAAGTCAAAATAAATGGTAGCGAAAGAACGTTGTAGTATTTGTGGTATACTATGGGAATCTGTAATGAACGTTGCTTAGGCTGACGTTTAATTTGTTCAACTAACGTGTGAGTATCATCTATGTTAGTTTTACTTTATAGGAGTTGGATTCATGCCTGAATTTTATAAAAGACAGCGGTTTTTATATCCTGTTTATGTGTTGGCCTTTTTTATGTTTGTACTTATAGCCATTCTTAGTTTCTTTCATTGGTTTATGGGAATGGTGGCCTTTTTTATTTTTTGTATTGTGCTTTTTTTTGCCATACGTTTTGAGTTAACTTTTCAAAAAAAGCTTGAAAAGTATACGACTGATATGATTACGAGGGTAAAGAAAGTAAGTAATGAAGCCTTTAATCAAATGCCGATTGGTATCTTACTATACAATAAGGAGTATGGAATTGATTGGGCAAACCCTTACTTATCTTCCTGCTTGGGGCAACATTCTTTGGCGGGTTGGCATCTATATGATGTATCAGAAACATTACTTCTTTTTATAAAAGGGGAAAGTTCTGATGATATTGTATCTTTAAATAATCGTAAGTTTCGTGTGTTCGTTAGAAAAGAAGAGAAATTAATCTATTTCTTTGATGTAACGGAGCAAACAGAGATTGAAAAAATGTATGAGGATCAACGCACAGTTTTAGCGATTATTTACTTGGATAACTACGATGAAGTTACCCAAGGATTAGATGATCAATTGCGCACGAATATAACGAGTCTTGTAACATCGCGCTTAAATGAATGGGCACTGAAATATGGAGCGTACTTAAAACGAGCTTCTTCAGAGCGGTTCTTCGTTGTATTAAATGAAAGCATTTTAATGCAAATGGAGAAAGGGAAATTTGATATTTTAGATCAAGTGCGTGAAGAAACATCGAAAAGGAATATTCCGCTTACATTAAGTATTGGTGTGGGATCAGGTGACTTGTCTTTATCTGAGCTTGGAGCAATGGCACAATCTGGTTTAGACCTTGCATTGGGACGAGGGGGAGATCAGGTAGCAATTAAGCAAGCGACAGGTAAGGTGAAGTTTTATGGGGGTAAGACAAATCCTGTTGAAAAGCGGACACGTGTAAGAGCAAGAGTGATTTCTCATGCGTTAAAAGATTTAGTAATTGAAAGTAGCAACGTGATGATAATGGGGCATAGAGCACCGGATATGGATGCAATTGGTGCCGCTATTGGTATTTTAAAAGTAGCTCAATTAAACGAGCGTGAAGGGTATATCGTGTTAGATGAGAATGACTCGGATAAAGGGATAAAACGTTTAATGGAGAAAGTAAAGCAAAATAAGGACTTATGGTCTCGTTTTATTACACCCCAGCAGGCCATGGAATTTGCGACAGATGATTCATTACTCGTTGTTGTGGATACGCATAAACCTTCCATGGTGATGGAGGAGAAGCTACTACACAAAATTGAGAATGTAGTTGTAATCGACCACCATCGACGTGGTGAGGAATTTATTGAAGATCCATTGCTTGTCTATATGGAGCCATATGCTTCGTCTACAGCGGAGCTCGTAACGGAATTACTTGAATACCAGCCGAAACGTTTAAAGATGACGATGCTAGAAGCGACGGCATTACTTGCGGGGATTATTGTAGATACGAAAAGTTTTACATTCCGTACAGGCGCTCGTACGTTTGATGCCGCCTCTTATTTACGGTCGCACGGGGCGGATACGGTTCTTGTACAAGAATTGTTAAAAGAAGATATGCAGCAGTATTTACGAGTTGCAAAAACAATTCAAAATGCGTACATTTATAAAAATGGAATCGCGATTGCCAAGGTAGATAGTGATGAATATTGTGACCAAGTATTGATTGCGCAATCTGCTGATACATTACTGACAATGACAGGAATCATTGCTTCTTTTGTTATTGCAAAACGCGGGGAAAACTTCATCGGAATTAGTGGACGTTCTTTAGGCGAAGTGAATGTACAACTCATTATGGAAAACCTAGGTGGCGGTGGTCATTTAACAAATGCTGCTACACAGATAAAAAATACAACAATCGATGAAGCGGAAGAGAAGCTTCAATTGGTTATTGAGGATTATTTAAAGGGAGGCACACAATCATGAAGGTAATTTTTCTAAAAGATGTAAAAGGTAAAGGAAAAAAAGGGGAAATCAAAAACGTACCAGATGGTTATGCGAATAACTTTTTATTAAAGCAAGGATTAGCTGCTGAAGCAAACAACAGTAACATGAAAACTTTGGAAGCTCAAAAGCGTAAAGAAGAAAAAGAGGCAGCGGCTGAGCTTGAGAATGCTAAAAAGTTAAAAGAAACACTAGAAAAATTAACTGTAGAGTTAAAGGCGAAATCTGGTGAGGGCGGTCGTTTATTCGGTTCCATCACAAGCAAACAAATTGTGGATGAACTGCAAAAAACACACAAAATTAAGCTTGATAAGCGCAAATTTGAAATGGAAGATGCAATTCGTTCATTAGGTTATACAAATGTAACTGTGAAATTGCATCCACAAGTAACAGCTACAGTAAAAGTTCATGTTAGCGAACAATAAAAATAAGTTAGGCAAGGAGGATTGCGTATGAGTGACGTACTTGCTGATCGTACCCCTCCGCATAATATAGAGGCTGAGCAGGCGGTTTTGGGGGCTATTCTTCTTGAACAAGATGCGTTAACAACAGCTTCAGAATTGCTGCTACCTGAGTCTTTTTATCGAACTGCACATCAAAAGATTTTTGAAATTATGCTTGGGCTCTCTGATAAAGGAGAACCGGTTGATTTAGTTACTGTAACAGCTGTGCTTTCAGATCGAGGTTTATTAGAGGAAGTTGGCGGCGTTTCCTATTTAGCGGAATTAGCTGAGGCTGTTCCGACAGCAGCCAATGTGGAATATTATGCTCGTATTATTGCTGAAAAAGCACTTTTACGGCGGTTAATTCGAACTGCAACTCATATTGTATCAGACGGATATGAAAGAGAAGATGATGTAGAAGGGCTTTTAAATGAAGCTGAGAAAAAGATACTAGAGGTATCGCATCAAACAAATGCAAAAGCGTTTCAAAATATTAAAGACGTTCTTGTAGAAGCTTATGATAAAATCGAACTTTTGCATAATCAAAAAGGTGAAATCACAGGTATACCAACGGGATTTACTGAATTAGATAGAATGACAGCTGGATTTCAGCGCAACGATTTAATCATTGTAGCAGCCCGGCCTTCAGTAGGGAAAACTGCTTTTTCATTAAATATTGCTCAAAACGTGGCGACAAAAACAGATGAAAATGTGGCGATTTTTAGTTTAGAGATGGGGGCCGATCAGCTTGTTATGCGTATGCTTTGTGCAGAAGGAAATATTGACGCACAAAGGCTTCGTACAGGTTCATTAACTTCAGAGGATTGGGCGAAATTGACCATGGCAATGGGAAGCCTTTCTAATGCAGGGATATATATTGATGATACACCAGGGATTCGCGTCAGTGAAATTCGAGCAAAATGTCGTAGATTGAAACAAGAACAAGGCCTTGGTATGATCTTAATTGACTACTTACAGCTCATTCAAGGAAGTGGCAAACCTGGAGAGAACCGACAACAGGAGGTATCTGAGATTTCCCGTACATTAAAAGGAATTGCACGTGAACTACAAGTTCCTGTAATTGCCTTATCTCAGTTATCCCGTGGGGTTGAATCTCGTCAAGATAAACGTCCAATGATGTCTGATATTCGTGAATCAGGAAGTATTGAACAAGATGCTGATATTGTAGCCTTTTTATATCGTGATGATTACTACGATCGTGAAACAGAAAATAAAAATACGATTGAAATTATTATCGCGAAGCAACGTAATGGTCCAGTAGGTACTGTAGAGCTTGCATTCGTAAAAGAATTTAATAAATTCGTGAACTTAGAGCGTCGGTTCGATGACGGACATGCACCGCCAGCTTAGGGAAGTATAAAAAAGAAACACATTTCTTATAATAAGATGTGTTTCTTTTTTTACATAGAAAAGATAGGGTTTTCATTTTGAAAATAACAAGTTCTTACGAACAAATATGATAAAACTTAAAAAAATGTTCGTTTTTAAATTGACTTCTCTTTTCATTTTGGTACAATTATATTGTTTGAAAAGTTCGTTTGAAAATCGCGGAGGTGCTTGAATAATGTCTTCAGTAGTAGTTGTAGGAACACAATGGGGCGATGAAGGAAAAGGTAAAATTACTGACTTTCTTTCTGAACATGCGGAAGTAGTTGCAAGATATCAAGGTGGAAATAACGCAGGACATACAATCGTTTTTAATGGTGTGAAATATAAATTACACTTAATTCCATCTGGTATTTTTTATAAAGAGAAGATTTGTGTAATTGGTAATGGTATGGTAGTAGATCCAAAAGCATTACTTGTAGAATTAAAATACTTACACGATCGCGGTGTAAGTACTGATAATTTACGCATCAGTAATCGCGCGCACGTTATCTTACCATATCATTTAAAACAAGATGAGTTAGAAGAAGAGCGTAAGGGCGATAATAAAATTGGTACAACGAAAAAAGGTATCGGCCCAGCATATATGGATAAAGCAGCTCGCATAGGTATTCGTATGGCGGATCTTTTAGATCGTGAAGCTTTTAAAGAAAAACTGGAACGCAATTTAGCGGAAAAAAATCGTTTATTTGAAAAAATGTATGATGCAGAAGGCTTTAACGTGGATGAAATCTTTGAAGAATACTATGAGTATGGTCAACAAATTGCACAATATGTATGCGATACATCTGTTGTATTAAATGATGCATTAGATGAAGGTCGTCGTGTATTATTTGAAGGTGCACAAGGCGTTATGCTTGATATCGACCAAGGTACGTACCCATTCGTTACATCTTCTAACCCAGTTGCTGGTGGTGTAACAATTGGTTCTGGTGTGGGTCCTTCTAAAATTAAACGTGTAGTAGGTGTATGTAAAGCATATACAAGCCGTGTTGGTGATGGTCCATTCCCTACTGAGCTTCATGATGAAATTGGTCAACAAATTCGTGAAGTTGGTCGTGAATATGGTACAACAACAGGCCGTCCACGCCGCGTGGGTTGGTTTGATAGTGTTGTTGTAAGACATGCACGCCGCGTTAGTGGTTTAACAGATCTTTCTTTAAACTCTATCGACGTATTAACAGGTATTCCAACTGTAAAAATTTGTGTTGCATACAAATATAATGGAGAAGTTCTGGATGAAGTTCCAGCTAACTTAAACATTTTAGCAAAATGTGAGCCTGTATACGAAGAACTTCCAGGTTGGACAGAAGATATTACAGGGGTAAAATCATTAGAAGAACTTCCTGAAAATGCAAGACATTATGTAGAACGTGTATCTCAACTAACAGGTATTCCATTAGCTATGTTCTCTGTTGGTCCAGACCGTAGCCAAACAAATATTGTTCGTAATGTATATGGCATTTAATTATTGATTTTCATGTAAAGCTACATTAGACTTAGTAAAGAATCCGTGTTTACGCGGATTCTTTTTAACTTTTATAAAAAAAATTTAAAAAGTATTGTACAAATGAAAGTTATTATGTTATGATAACTCTTGTCGTCACGAAAATATGACGTTGGTGAGTATGAGCCATTAGCTCAGTTGGTAGAGCATCTGACTTTTAATCAGAGGGTCGAAGGTTCGAGTCCTTCATGGCTCACCATTTTCATTTTCGTGGCCCGTTGGTCAAGTGGTTAAGACACCGCCCTTTCACGGCGGTAACACGGGTTCGAATCCCGTACGGGTCATGTTTATATTTTGGTCCCGTGGTGTAGTGGTTAACATGCCTGCCTGTCACGCAGGAGATCGCCGGTTCGACCCCGGTCGGGACCGCCACTTTTGTTTATACCACCATTAGTGGTTTTATATATATATATGTTTTGGCTCGGTAGCTCAGTCGGTAGAGCAGAGGACTGAAAATCCTCGTGTCGGCGGTTCGATTCCGTCCCGAGCCACTCTCAGGATATTAGGTGGGTCTACTTAATATCCTTTTTATTTTGTGCAATTTTACAAATGAGGGTAGTTATTTTAAAATAGACTAAGGAGCCTCTAGCAGTTGAAGCTAGGGGTTTTTCTATAGATCGTATAGGATTCCGTGTAAAAGTGGATCATACATGATTCTATGAGAATAGAGGAGAAAATACTTAAATGAAGGGTGAACTTTAAGCAGGAACTGCCTATATGTTTAAGGATTATTGACCATATTTTTATGAGGAGGAAATACACGATGATGGGAAAAAAAATCTTAGTAGTTGATGATGAAAAGCCAATCGCAGATATTTTGAAGTTTAATCTAGAAAAAGAGGGCTTTGAAATTGTAATGGCCCATGATGGGGATGAAGCAATCGAAAAGGCTAATGAAGAACAACCAGATATGGTTTTATTAGATATTATGTTACCAGGAAAAGATGGACTAGAGGTTTGTCGTGAAATCCGTAAAAGTTCTGAAATGCCAATTATTATGTTAACAGCAAAGGACTCTGAAATCGATAAAGTATTAGGACTAGAACTTGGAGCAGATGATTATGTTACAAAACCATTTAGTACGAGAGAACTGCTAGCTCGTGTAAAGGCGAACTTACGCCGTCATCAACAGGGCGGGGCAGCAGAAAAAGAGGAAAATACAGAAATGGTCATTGGACCAATTGTTATTAATCCAAATGCGTATAGTGTAACGAAGCGAGAAGAGAGTATTGAACTTACGCATCGTGAATTTGAGTTACTACATTATTTAGCGAAGCATTTAGGACAAGTTATGACACGTGAGCATCTATTACAAACTGTATGGGGTTATGATTATTTTGGGGATGTACGTACAGTAGACGTAACAGTACGTCGTTTACGTGAAAAGATTGAAGATAATCCAAGTCATCCAACTCTAATTGTTACGAGACGTGGAGTAGGATATTACTTGCGTGACCCAGAGCAG
Source organism: Bacillus cereus group sp. BfR-BA-01360 (assembly GCF_022663595.1). NCBI lineage: Bacteria > Bacillati > Bacillota > Bacilli > Caryophanales > Bacillaceae > Bacillus > Bacillus cereus group sp. BfR-BA-01360. The sequence continues at coordinate 16,950 of NZ_JAKUFV010000030.1, read as the reverse complement.
GAATAAAACATGAAGAAAGTTGGTTTTTTTCAATCTATTCATTTTAAGTTTGTGCTCATCTATATGCTATTAATATTAATAGCAATGCAGGTTATCGGTGTATATTTTGTACGTGAGCTAGAAAAGAGCCTCGTGCAAAGTTTTAAAGACTCATTAACACAACAAACGAACTTATTGTCTTATAACTTAAAGCAGGAATTTAATAAAGAATTTAATAAAGAACGTGATAAAAACGAGATATCTTTCCAGCAGGCTGTTAATAACTCGATTGAGAAGTTTGCGAATGACCGAAAGCGTGATATTCAGGAAGTAAGTGTCTTTGATCGTAATAGGAAACTATTGGCGACTTCTGATAATTCGCCAGCTAAGAAAAGCCAGGTGAATCGAGCGTCTACCGATATAACTGTTCAACGAGTCATTGTACAAAATAAGCCGGAATCAAAGATTGAGAAGGATGGAAGTACGGGACATCGTGTTCAAGTTATGTTTACCCCAATTGAAAGGAATCAAGGGGAAGAGGAAGTAGCAGGAGTTATAAAAATCGTTGCTTCTATGGAAGATGTATATAAGCAAATGAAAGATATTAATCAAATCTTTGCAACAGGGACAGTTATTGCATTACTAGTAACTGCCGTTCTAGGTATTTTATTGGCTCAAACGATTACAAGACCAATTTCAGATATGAGAAGACAGGCTATTGAAATGGCGAAGGGAAATTACTCACGCAAAGTAAAAGTACATAGCCATGATGAAATTGGACAATTGGCACTATCTTTTAACAACCTATCGAAAAAATTACAACAAGCCCGTTCTTCAACAGAAAGTGAAAGACGCAAGCTATCATCGGTTTTATCACATATGACTGATGGTGTAATTGCTACGGATCGAAAAGGGGATATTATTTTATTAAATGACCCTGCTGAAAAAATGCTGAATGTTTCGCGTGAAACAGCATTGGATCAATCGATTTTAGAAATATTAGGGATTCAGGAAGAGTTTACACTAGATCATTTATATGAAGAACCTGATTCAGTTTTATTAGATTTCAGTACACGTAATGAACCGTACATTTTAAGAGCTAGTTTTTCTGTTATTCAAAAAGATACTGGTAAAGCAAATGGCTTAATTGCTGTATTGTATGATGTAACGGAACAAGAGCGAATTGATCGTGAACGTCGTGAGTTTGTAGCGAATGTATCACATGAGTTGCGAACGCCACTTACAACGATGCGAAGCTATCTTGAAGCGTTAAGTGATGGAGCGTGGAAAGATCCAAATATTGCTCCGCAATTTTTAACAGTCACACAAGAAGAGACTGAAAGAATGATTCGACTTGTAAACGCATTGTTACAACTATCTAAAATGGATAGTACAGAATATCGTTTAATGAAAGAATGGGTAGATTTTACGGAGTTCTTTAATAATGTCATTGATCGATTTGAAATGTCTAAGGAACAAAATGTAATCTTCAATCGTTCTTTTTCGAAAAAAGCAAGATTTGTTGATATGGATACAGACAAAATTACCCAAGTTTTATACAATGTTATTTCAAATGCCCTGAAATATTCACCGGAAGGCGGAACGATAACATATCGTTTACGCGATCGTGGGGATATGTTAGAAATTAGCGTTAGCGATCAAGGTATGGGAATCCCGAAAGAAAACGTCGATAAAATTTTTGAACGCTTTTATCGCGTAGATAAGGCGCGTTCAAGACAAATGGGAGGAACTGGTCTAGGTTTAGCAATTGCTAAAGAAATGATTATTGCACATGGTGGATCTATTTGGGCAAAGAGTGAAGAAGGAAAAGGAACGACAATTTACTTTACCCTCCCGTTGGCGAAAGAAGAAGAGGACGATTGGGAATGAATATGGAAAACTTTAAAACCATTGTGCTAATTAATTTAGTAGTTATTAGTTTGTTTCTTACGTTTAATCTATGGACATATGTGCCTGATTCTAATTCGATGCAGAACACGAAGTTTGTTGAAGGAACTACAGTGCCAGAAAGTGCGGATGTTTCGAACGTCATTCTTCCATCTTCTGTAATCGTTCATAAAGATAATAAACGTCATTTCGTAAGTGAAAAACAAGAAAATATAAACTTAATATATAACATTTTGAAAAATGGTGAATTACAAGATTGGACAAATATAACAAGTACAATTCCTAAGAGTGAGTTTTTATCCTATGTACATGGGGAAGGGAAAATTGAAATTGTCTTCCCTACCACTATTCCATTTGGAGCCATAAGAAGCGTGCTGTCGATTAAAGATAAAAAGTTAGAAAAGCAAAGTTTTGATCGAATTATTATTGATCCTTCCAGAAGCCGAGATCAAAACATTGATATCAATTTTGTTGCGTATAATAGTCGTCAAATTTATAGAATGACATTAAAAGATGTGAATGTACGAGATATTGTAAATGCAGAAAATAAATTTGTTGTATTAGCAAGGCCATATTTTGAGTATCGAATCAATAATGCAAAAAGCATATTCTTACCAGATGGAGCCACGGAAAAAAGAAATTGGATGTATATTACGAGCAATATGGAAATAGAGGCATTTAAAAATGCGCTGTTTAGTGATCCACGTTATGCAACGCTAATTTCGAATAATCATACAGATGAAACATATACGGATGGAATTCGTTCCATGCAGATTAAACAGAATGGTATTAAGCTTGAATATACAAATTCATCTATAACTCGTGATAATAGTATAGATGATAATATTCTTGTCCAAAAAAGTTTTGAATTTCTGAATGGACATAATGGTATAACAGATAACTATCGTTTTGTATATGTAGATCCTAAGGGTGAAACAAAATTCCGTTTATATGAGAATGATCTACCTGTATTTAATAAAGATCGATTAACGACAATAAAACAAATCTGGGGTTCTGAGGGACTGATTAGTTATCAAAGGCCGTTATTTAAATTTGCAGGAAGCAGTCAAGAAGACAAAGTTATACTTCCACCTGGTCATACCGTAATTCAGTCATTAGCCAATAATCCAGATATCGATAAGAATTTGATTCAAAATATCGGAATTGGTTATAAGTTTGTGTTAGGAAATCATCCGAGTGGACCGATGGGTACTAAAACAATAACTGGTATGTTAAAACCAATTTGGTACGTGGAGTATGGGGAAGACCATATGATGTATGAGTGGAGTGAAGAGAAAGGGGGAAGTCTGATTGGACTGGAATAGGATTAAAACAATTTTTATTGTTACCTTTTTTGTTTTAGACCTCTTTCTCGTGTTTCAATTCATTCAAAAGCAAAATAATAATGAATTAGAACTTATGACGGAAACAAAAATAGATCAGCAACTAAAAGCTGATCATATTACGGTTGATGATTTACCAAACGAACCAAAGAAAGATTCATTTATTATAGCGAAAAATAAAGTTTTTAAGGAAGAAGATATTCATTCTTTAAAAAATCAAACACCTAGATTACAAGAGGATGCTAAAAAAATTGAAAGTGATCTAAAGGAGCCAATACAAAATACGAAAACACTAGCTAAAGATAAATATGGTGATTTTTTAAGAAATTATGTGGTAGATGGTCAAAAGTATGAATTTGCAAAATCAGAGGCTTCAAAAATTTATTTCTTTCAAAAATATAAAGACAAACCTATTTTTTACAATGATCATGCGATGATTATCGTTACTTTAAATGAAAAGGATGAAATCGTTTCATATACGCAAACTATGTTAACGGATTTGAAAGAAATGGGTGAGAATGATAAAGCGAAAGAACAAGAGATTATTTCGGCTCAGAAAGCTTTAGAAAATTTATTTGTGAAGCAGGAATTAACCCCAAATACGCATATTAAAGAAGCGCAAATTGGTTATGCAACACTCGTTTCTTTAGCTGAATCGAATAAACAAGTATTGACTCCAACGTGGAATTTAAAGGAAAAAGGAAAAAAAGATCACTTTGTAAATGCCATTGAGGGACAAGTTATTAAGCTAGGCGAAGAAAAAGAAAAATACAATGGAGTGAATGGGAATGAGTCTGCATTTTAGTGTACTTGCGAGTGGCAGTACAGGAAATGCGCTGTATGTCGGAACTGACAAGCAAAAGTTGCTTGTTGATGCAGGCTTGAGTGGTAAAGCAACAGAGGCTTTATTTGAGCAAGCTGAATTAAATATTCAAGATATATCAGGTATTCTTGTAACACATGAGCACAGTGATCATATTAAAGGGCTTGGAGTGTTAGCACGTAAGTATAATTTACCCGTTTATGCAAATGAAAAGACGTGGAATGCGATGGAACATTTAATTGGAAACATTGCAACAGATCAGAAGTTCATTTTTTCAATTGGTGATGTAAAAACATTCGGAGATATTGAAGTTGAATCGTTTGGAGTTTCCCATGATGCGGCAGAACCGATGTTTTATGTTTTTCATCATGGTGGTAGAAAATTAGCACTAATCACAGATACAGGTTATGTAAGCGATCGTATGAAGGGTGTTATTAAAGGTGCGAATGCTTTTGTATTCGAAAGTAATCATGATGTTGAAATGCTTCGTATGGGCCGCTATCCATGGAGTATTAAAAGACGTATTTTAAGTGATGTAGGCCACGTTTCGAATGAAGATGCTGCACTTGCAATGACCGACGTTATTACAGATGAAACAAAGCATATTTATTTAGCTCATTTAAGCTTAGATAATAATATGAAAGAACTAGCGCGTATGGCTGTTTCGCAAGTACTAGAAGAAAAAGGATTTGGAGTTGGAGAAGCGTTTGAAATACATGACACAGATCCAAAGACTCCAACAAAAATTCAATACGTATAATTCTTCATTTTAGTAAACAATAAAGGTAAATATAGCTGTTTACAGGAAGATAGGTGAACAAATATGTCCTTTATTGATGAAGAAAATCGTATGAAACGTACAAGGGAAAAGAAGCACAAAGGTCTTGTTATTTCTAGCATAGCGGGGACTGTTGTAGGAGCTTCATTGTTTGCATTTGGAGCTCCTTTGTTTTCAAAGTCCGAGACTAAAAATATGCAGCAAGCAGAAGCAAGTGAAGGAAACATAGTGAATGAACCATCACAAATGATGCAACATTCCGGCTTTGTAGATGCTGTTGATCGCGCTTCCGAAGCGGTCGTTGGTGTAATCAATATTCAGCGTGATCATTTTTCTGAAGTAGATGCAGAAGCTGGCACAGGATCAGGTGTTATTTATAAAAAAACAAATGGTCATGCTTATATTGTCACAAATCATCATGTCATTGCTGGTGCGAATCGAATTGAAATTAGCTTAAGTGATGGGACAAAAGTTCCTGGAAAAATATTAGGAAGCGACATTGTGACCGATTTAGCTGTTATAGAAATAAATGCGAAGCCTGTCAAAAAGGTAATTGAAATTGGTGATTCGAATACAGTACGTCGCGGGGAAGCAGTTATTGCGATCGGAAACCCACTTGGATTACAGTTTTCAGGGACAGTAACACAAGGAATTATATCTGCAAACGAACGAATTGTTCCTGTAGATTTAGACCAAGATGGACATTATGACTGGCAAGTGGAAGTGTTACAGACCGATGCGGCTATTAATCCAGGAAATAGTGGCGGGGCGCTTATAAATGCAGCGGGGAAACTGATTGGAATTAACTCCATGAAAATCGCTGCAAAAGAAGTAGAAGGAATTGGTTTAGCGATTCCTGTGACAAGGGCCGTTCCTATTATGAATGAGCTTGAAAAGTATGGTACTGTAAGAAGGCCATATATTGGAATTGAACTTCGGTCATTAAATGAAATTCCAAACTACTACTGGGAAGAAACGTTACACTTGCCGGGTGGCGTTACAAATGGTGTGTGTATTTTAGACGTGAAAAGTCCATCACCAGGTGCTGCCGCAGGCCTTAGAGAGCATGACGTTATTGTCGCGGTAGATGGAAAGCCAATACAAGATATCATTGCTTTTCGGACAGCTTTATATAATAAGAAAATCGATGATAAAATGACTCTTACTTTTTATCGTGGTACAAAGCGCTCCACAACAACAGTGAAATTGGGTAGTCAAAAATATTAAAAACAGGAGGACTGCCTCCTGTTTTCTATTGTAGAAAAGTGAGGTGAGAAATATGAATTTCCCTTGTTGTTTAGAACATGTAGAGTTAGCGTTGGATATCATTGTGGATGAATGCGAAGTCGCACCTGTTATTAACAGTGTGGATAACTCAGAAAAAGAAGAAAAAACATGTGAATTTTGTCAAAACAAAGCGACATATGTTGTATCGAACGCAGATTCTCCCACAATATGTGGCTAATGATTGTGGATATGTGGATAAGTTTTGTGGATAACGTGTTTGTAAGGTGGGGAATACATGTGAATATCTCAATTATTTCAATCGGGAAATTAAAAGAAAAATATTTAAAACAAGGTATTGCAGAATACTTAAAACGATTATCATCTTATGCAAAAGTGGAAGTAATTGAATTACCAGATGAAAAAGCACCGGAAAACTTAAGCGAAGCAGAGATGTTAATCGTAAAAGAAAAGGAAGGTGTGCGTATACTAGACAAAATTTCAGATGATACGCATGTCATTGCACTAGCAATTGAAGGAAAGCAAAAATCATCAGAACAATTTGCAGAAAGCTTAGATCGCCTCGCTACATATGGAAAAAGCAAAATCGCCTTTGTAATCGGTGGATCCCTTGGCTTAAGTACAGAAGTAATGAAACGCTCAAATGAATCTCTATCATTTTCAAAAATGACATTACCGCATCAACTAATGAGACTTGTCCTTTTAGAACAAATCTATCGTGCGTTTCGGATTAATCGTGGGGAACCGTATCACAAGTGATGGTAAAGCGGAAGATTGAGTTAGAGGTTTAATTCAATTATTTTTTGTAATATAGTTTGATAATAGCTAAGTAAAAATAAATTTTTTATAAAGAACAATTAATATTTATTGGTATTTATATAGAAGAGCGCCTTAAATATATAATTGAACTGTACCCCGAATCGTGGACACTAAAAAAGATGGCTCCGGTACAGTACCGAAACCATCTTTTAAGTGCTTGATTTTTAAAGGGCTTTTTATTAAACTGTCCATTTTAGAGGATGCAGTTCAAAAGATTATTTTCTTCTTATTTATCAAGCTACACAGAAAGACACCCAAGAACTATCAAAGATTCTCATTCGCCTGTTCAACCTCCTACAGCAAAACGGGCGAAAATCCTATAGGTATGAGAAAAAACGTCTTTGATATATTAGGTGTCGTTTACAATTGTACCATGTCTGATGGATGATCAAGCGGCCTAATTCGATAGGGTTTATTTCGCATGCAAATCTTTAAATGCTCTACACCTAGCTTTTAGAAAAAGAAACAACCTCTACTCTACTTGACGTTGTATGGGCTTAGCTTGATAGCGATGGGGCTCTGCTACATCACCATCAAGCTAAGGAATCAGTCTGTCCAAAATCAGAATCTCTTTATCCACCAATTATTTTATTAACATTATAGATGGATAATATAATGTATATTATTTATTTTAGCTTAATTTACCATTTTTCCACGCCAGAACCAAGTGTATTATATCAGGTTCAACAAAGTATTCCAATAGGTTTTACCCTTTGTTACAACAGCGCTTTATAGAGTTTACATTGAGAACTAATTAGAATAAAAAATCATCTAAATACTTAAATCTACATTTAAAAAATACTTTACTTCCCTTTTTACACCTTGTACTAAATTTGTTGCTTCAATTGCTGTTAGCAATTCACAGAATTCCACAATCTTTTCAAGGTTTTTGTTGCAAATTGACAATCTAATTTTAGCTAATAAAAGTAAATCATACCTGTGAGTAATTTTACATATTTCAATGCTTTTAAATAAATATTCTGTTGCTTGGTCTTTCAAATTTTTTTGCAAAAATAGAAAAGAAAGATTGAGATAGAAAGCATTTTTTAATTTTAGCAAGTGTGGATATTTACTTTTGATTGTCTTTAAGGCATGAATTGCCATATTAGATGCTGTATCAATTGGAAAAAAGTAAAGAATATTATTAATTAAAAATAAATCAATAATTAACCAATCGTCTAATTTTGATAATCGCTCCCACACTGGTTTCAAATTTTCATAAATAGTACTTAAATCATATCCTTTTTCGAAATTTTGAAGGGACTCTAAAACTATTAAAATGCTATTTATTTTGACATCAAAGGTATTAGATAGATAATTTTTACATTCATTAATAATTTTAGATATAGGTTCATCTTGTGTTGTTTCAGATAAGTTCATAAAGTCATAAAGTATTTGCATTTTTGAATCTAATTTATAGCCGTTTTGAATATAAAAAAATTCGTTAGTATTTAAATCTAATCTCGTAATTAATTTTTTTGCATTTGAAATAGTAGGTTCTTGTTTTCCATTTTCAATTTTTGAAATCGAAGTCCTTGAAACGATATCTCTCCCTAAATATGTTTGACTAAGGCCTCGTGATTCTCTAATTTGCTTTAAAGTACTCCCGAAATTTTGATTATTCATAACTATTTCTCCTATGCGTGAATATAGTTTACATTATAGTAAATTTTAACATATTATTTATAAAATTACAGTGTAAGTAAAGTTTTAATTTTAAAAATTAAAATATATGAATTTTTAAAAAATAACAATCTATTAATAATAAAGGGTCGTAATGAATAGTTTAATTTGGATTATCAGAGGGGATTTTTGGAAAAGATAAAATGTCTTTATATGTTATAAAGAGGAGGTTCATATGAAGAAGATATTAATTTTGGTTCTTGTGCAAAAATTTTAAAGCTTGTGCAATGAATCTTTAAATCTTGGGCGTACTGATACTATTACTCTAAAAAAAGGTATGTGATTACAGTGGATAAAAATCCAGCTTACCCAATTGCAATTGAAGAAAGAAAAAAAGATGATCGAAGGGATTCAAATCGTACCCAACGTCTGTATCTATCTTAAGTAGTTGTAGAAGCGATGTATATGGTCAAAAAAGGACAAATTTATATGAGGAATTAGTCTGTCCAAAATCAGAATCTCTTTATCCACCAATTATTTGGATTAACAGTATAAAGAAATAGTACAATAGGGTTTCTCACTTTTGATTTAATTTATCATTTTTTGCACCATAACCTTGTAATTTAACATATTTTTGTCGCGCGTTACTAAAAAACATTTATTTATCTGAAAAAAAGTTTATTCATCCCGATTTTATGGATTATTTTTTGGGATAATTAGTATGATTTTGTAAAAGTTAATGGAATAAAGGGGGAGCAGCATGAAAGGAACAATTAGTGAATTCTCTAGAATTAGTGTTAAACCAGGAACGATAATTTCAGAATTTGAAGGTGAGGCAGTGTTATTAAATATCCCTTAGGGTATTTATTATGGAATTGATGAGGTTGGATTAGACATTTGGAAATTAATTGTTGAAAAAACAGCTTAGAAGTAATCAAAACTTACTTAGTTAATAATTATGATATTATTCAAAAGGAATTATCCGATGATACTGAAAGATTTATAGAGAATTTATATGAGAAAGGATTGATTGAAATTAAATGATTTTCTCAAAAGCAATTTGGCATATAAAAATATATTTTTTAATTAAAAATATAGATAGTCAACTACAGAAGAATGGATTTAAATTTGTTTACGATACATATTTCGCAAATAATAAAGCGGGAGTTACTAAATTAAGAGATTTAACGAGTGAAGAGTTAGAGTTTATTGAAATGATTATAGATTTGATTGAAAAAATCTGCTTGAATTTTTATGGGAATACTAGATGTTTATATAAGTCTATTGCAGGTTACCAAATTTTTAGCACTAAAAATTTTAAAACGGTTCTTTATCGAATTTACCCGAAAGAATTCCCCTTCCTCAAGCGTGTGTAGGGCGATATCCCAACGGTAGGTGGGATATGAATTTCGGTTTTGTATGGCCAAAAATTTTTGGTAAATTAGCTATATGAAGCTCTTTGATACCTTGGTATACGAGGTTACAGGAAGAAAATAAAATGCAAAAACCAAGCTATTCGTTTCATGCGTAAAATATCAACAGTAAAAAAGAACGTTCAAACGTTGGACATCTAGGAACAGGGTTGGAATGCCCCGAAGTAACGCTCAGGGAGAAAAAAGCTTGCTTTTGTCGTGGAACTGAGAAGCTCCCATTTCAAACTTTGCTAAGTGGCGAGTAGTTCACTTTAAATTTTTTATGAAGGTCACCTAGCGAGAGCGTGGTAGAAATCTGTGTCTATTATCTTGGCGTAGTATCATAATTCACAAAATACAGGGGGGACTTTAATGACTAGCATATTAAAAGCACAGAATATCTCCAAAATATACGGAGAGGAAGCTAATACATTTTACGCATTAAAAAACGTTTCATTAGAGGTCAAAACAGGTGAATTTTTAGCAATAATGGGGACTAGTGGTTCGGGGAAATCTACTTTATTAAATATCCTATCAGGCTTAGATCGACCATCTTTAGGAGAAGTACTTATAAATAATATTAAGATAAATAACCTAAATGATAATGAATTAACCGAGATTAGAAGTAATCAAATAGGATTCATATTTCAATTTTTTAACTTAATACCAGTTTTAACTGCTATGGAGAATGTAACGCTCCCTTCGGAATTAGCTGGACATAACATCGAAAAGATCAGACAAAAAGCATCAGAACTATTAGATCTAGTTGGTATAGGAAATTTAAAATCAGCATATCCTTCCAAAATGTCTGGCGGTCAACAACAGCGAGTTGCCATTGCAAGGGCTCTAGTAACACAACCTAAAATTATATTAGCAGATGAACCAACAGGAAGCTTAGATTCAAAAACAAGTAAAGAGATTTTGGATTTATTGCGAGAGTTTTGTGAGCGTTTACAACACTCTTTAGTTGTTGTCACCCATGATGCTATGGTGGCATCGTATTCTCATCGAGTGATTTTTCTAAAAGATGGTAGAATCCAAGATGAACTGATTCTGAAAAATTCAAATCTATCTTACAGAGAAAAAACTAGCTTAATAATAAATAAAATAGAGGAGATTTCTATATGAAAGGATCCTTTCTACTATCAATAAAATTCTTAAAATCTCAAAAAAGCAGGACTGTTTTTTCTATAGTTGGTGTAACTATAGGAATAGCATTATTAATTTTTTCTAACATCTTAATACACACTGTTGAAAAGTCAAACGAAAAAACTATAAAAGAAAAATATGGGGACTACGATTTAATAATTGGATATAAAGATTCTACTCAGTTTCTTTCACAAGAAGATATAAACACTATTAATAATTTAAAAGAAGTTAAAGGTAGCACTCCGCTTCTATATCCATACATCGGTGAACAAAATCCATACAAAGAAATGGCTGAACAACCTATGTATGTGGGCATAAAAGATGAAGAGTTAGCAAAACAACATATGTTTGCAAAATTATCTTCTGGAAAATTACCTAATTCAAATGAAATCGTCATTCCTTATAATATGGCGCATTCTAAAAATTTAAAAATAGGTTCTAAACTTGAGTTTCCTTTTCCACCAAATGGTGTGAAGGAGGTAACAGTATCAGGAATTATGGAGCAAAATCAATACCTCAATTCAATTGTATTATTTAATTATAAATGGTTAGCAGATATGACCAACCAATATGGTCATACAACTACATTAATAATTAAATTAAATGATTTAGAGGATAAAGAACAATTTATACAAACTTTAAAAAACAAATATAAGAACTTATCTATAGATAGTCAAATTAAAGCAGATAAAGAGAGAGAAAATATAGGTGGATTAAAACCAATTATTCAATGGTTAAGCATTGCTATTTTACTTGGTAGTATGTTACTTATCATTGGGGCATTACAAATGTCTATTCAAGAAAGAAAAAAAGAACTAGCTACTTTAAGATTATTAGGGATTAAAAGAGGAAAGATTTTTCTTTTGGTAATGAATGAATCTTTTATTATAGCCATAATTTCAGCATTAACTGGTTTAATAACAGGTATATTCTTATCTATGCTTTCATATAAACTTATTGGAAACCTAATGAATTTACAACTTGGATTTATTTCTATTCCATGGAACTCTATTCTAATAGGAATTCTTTCAGCAATAATATTAACAATGACTGCAAGTATTTTCCCGGCATTGTCTGCTAGCAATCTTGCACCTATTGAAGCTTATCATAGTTCAACTAACCTTAACTATAAACAAAATCCTTTGACAATAGCTGCTAGTATCTTAATGTTTCTAGTATCCTGCACCATCTACCTTTTAAATTACAACTATTGGCAACAATCCAAGATATATATAATAGGCATTGTTTTATTTTTAATGTCTATACATCTAGGATTACCTACAATGTTTAAAATAATTACGAATCTAATAACTATATTATTAAAAAAATTTTCTAAAGGCGATAGTTTATTAGCTAGTAGAAACGTACTGAAACAAATCAAAAGAAATATTCAAGTAGTACGTGTTTTAATATTAGGTATAGTAACTTGTATTGTTGGATTACATTTTCTTAAAGTGGTTAAAGATATAACTCAAACCGATATAGAGCATCAATATCCACTTAACTACACACTGCATTCTAATTCATCCTATGAAGAACCCGGATTATCTGAAAGTTTATATCAAAACATAGAAAGTATTAAACATATTAATGCAATACCAGTATATAAATCTAAACTTTTTTTCACTTTAAATTCAGGTCAAAATATTAATTCCGAAAATACTGTAACATATAATATAAATGGTCAAAAGCAATTTTTAGTCGGTATACAAGGATTAGATTTTTCATCCCTTCAAAAAACACTACCTATTGATATTAAACAAGGTACTATAACCGAGGAAAGTTTAAATGAAGGAGGAGTTATATTAACTTCTTTTGCTTCTGAAATGTTGGGATACAAACTTCACGATACAATTCGTTTAATTCCCGAGGAGCAATTAGCAACGAAAGATCAAAAAAATAATTTTGAAAATGTCGATTTCGAAAAAAACATTATCTCATTAAAAGTTATCGGCATCATCGATCGCAACCCTTTGACAAATGATCAATCTGACTTGCGTATATATACTTCCCCTACATTAATGAAAAATATTGCAGGTGTAAATACAATAGATAAAGTTTATTTTAATATCACTCATAACAAAAATACAGTAAGTGCAAAAATAAAATCACTTATTCAAAATCAATCTTCTTCAAAGATAATTTTATATAGTCAAGAAGAAGAGATAAATAAATTTCTTCAGCAATATTATCAAAGAATCGCGATACTACTCTATACAATTTGCATGATAATTTTCTTGGCTTTTATCGCCCTAATGAATGGAATGGCAAGTAGTTTAAGGGAACGTGCTAGAGAATTTGCAACTATGAGAGCTATAGGCTCTAAGCGTAATCAAATTATTCGCCTCTCTTTACTTGAAGGTTCTATGGTTTCAATTTCTGGAGGAATAATAGGGGTATTTTGTGGGAGTATCTTAGTCTATCAATTACTAGTATTACTAAAAACTGCAGCGTTCATATTCCCTTTAAAAATCTTATTGATTTGCCTATCTATTAGTCCTATTTTAGGTATTATAGCTTCTCTAATACCAGCAATCAAATTATCAAAGGTTAATATATTAGACAAATTAAATAATAAATAATAAATAAGGTTCTGGTGCAAAAATAAAAGAGAATAAAGCGCATATATCCCTAACGGAATCGTGTCTTATGGTGCAAGCCCAAACAATTGATGGATGAATTCTTTCTGATTTTGGACAGACTGATCCAGTAAATCAAGCTGTTCTTTTTTTTATTATATGCATGGCTTCTACCCCAGAAAGAATGGATGTAGCTGTGTCAAAACATTTGAGCCCTAGCATAGAACGGATTCGCTTCTTTATAAAGCGACGATCTTGTTCTACTATGTTATTCAAGTACTTTTGTTGTCTAAGTTGAAGCTGGGATAAAACCCATCTCTAAACTAAAAAGCCGGTGAAATTTTACGATTGAACTGCACCCTAATTGTTAGACACAGTCTAACAATTGGAGGTGCATTTTTTTTATGACAAAATTTACGAAGGATTCAAAGGTAACGATCGTTCAAGGATTTAATCCAAAAACAATTTCTCAAACAGAATATGCAAAACAGATGCAGATTACAAAGGCACAATTTCAATACTGGTTGCGCTTATACAAACTCCATGGGGAAGAAGGTTTACACGAGAGCTATACAAATTACACCGTAGAGTTTAAATCAGACGTACTAAATTTTATGGCTCAATCGGGTATATCGTTAATGGATACAGTGGCTACATTCATGATTCCTTCTTTTACAACGGTTTATCAATGGAAGAAGCAATTGTAAACGCCAGAATAAATTTTACAGTTTTCTCTAATATGAACTTTACATTTTTATCTACATTTGTCGCCCACTTTATTTGGAGAAGCAGGTATGATAGCCTTGTAAAATCAGCCATGGTTCTTTTATTACTAAGGCTTCAAGGCTGTTTATCATACCTGTAGAGGCTCCATGTCAAGTGGGCTATGCGTAATCTAATGTGTAAAAGGAAACTTAGCGGGAATTGTAAATTTTCCTTGGCGTTTACAACCACAAATTACACTCAAATATATCGGAATCAATAAAGAAGAAAAAGACAATATTCTTGATACATTTCAAATTTAATTTATTTAGAATTACTATTTTTCAATCATATTTTCGAAAAAACGTTAGATTATACATTTTTTCTTTGTTATATTTGAAGAATAATTGGAGTATTAAGATCAACTGATAGGGGTGTTTGTGTGGAATTATTTGAGTATTATAAAAAAAAGGGGAAGTTTAAGTGTTTAATTGGAACTGGGCTTTTTCTTTATGGATTAATTGGTATGTATAATACTTGGGGTAATATTAATTGGGGACCAGTAATCTTAATTACTATAGCTTCCCTGGTATTTTTTAGTATTGGATTTTGGCAATTAAGAAAAGGAAATTTACTAGAAAAAAATATAGTTAAAAATGATTTAACATTTTGGGATATTGATACTTATGTTTTGTTAGAATTACCTGGAAATAATAAACATTTAGGTTTATATACTCCTGATGGAAGATATGTAGCAGGAACAAAAATGATTTCTTCAACATTACCTATTTTAAAAAATAAAGAAGTTTTTGGATTAGAAGCAAATGATGGAGAAATTCTTGCATACTTTCATAGTGAAATTGAAAATTATGATTGGGCTATTTATGATTCAAATTATAATTGTGTAGGTATGTTTAAAGAAAATATTATACAAGGATTTGGAATGGTACGTGGTTCTTTAATAAATGAAAAAGAGATAAAACTTTCTGAGATAGAAGTTGAATTTGATTTTTTTGAAACATCTTTTCGTACAATAGATGATCGTATATTAATAAACTGTAAAAAAGGATATATGCCTTTAGAATGGAGTGAAAAATTCGGATTGAATGTACCTATTATTAAATTAGGTAATAAGATTTCTAATTCTGAAAAGATATTTGGTTTAGGTATTCTTATTTATATTTTAGAAACTATTAAAGTAAGAAAGAGTAGGATTTTTAATGATTAGAATTAAATTATTATGAAATTTATTAAATGTTTTATTAAGAATCGAATCACCAAAAGTGAAAGTAACTCCAAAATCAATTTTTATTGTATATTTTGGAGCTACTTTACGTTTACTTCTTAAAAATTAATAAGCATGTATTACCAAAACCAACTAGAAATAGAATTAGCAAACGGGTACAATCCGATTGCCATTTTTTATAGCTTTGTATGTATTTGAATTCCTTTTGCTTTCTCTTCTTCACCCTTCACACGTACAATTAAATCATATGATCCTGATTTTGATACTTTAAAAGAAAGTAAACCTTCTTTTTGAGAAGTAACTTCTTCCTCATAAATGACCTTATCATCCTTTGTAACTTGCAAAAAAATCGTACCTTCTTCAACAGCTGCTTCATAAGGAATTTCTACATTTCCTTTTTCAACTTTAAGGGTTTGTACATCATAATACCCCTGCAAAGAACCAATTGTTAAAGTCGTTTCTCCATTTTTTTGAACCTTTGTGACTTGTGTTACTGTATTACATGCGCTTAACAATATAACAAGAATGAAAATGAGAAATGAACGAAACAATTTCATAGAGATGCCCCTTCCTTTAAATATATATATTAAAAATTCATTCATTAATCATTTCAAAAATACCAAAAGCTTAAAAGAATCACCTTTTTTCTTGACCTTCTTTTTTAAATAATTTTTGAAACTCTAATTCGGTTTCATTAATAAAACCAAGATGTAAAACACTAGAAATATCTTCATGATTCAAAAAGAAATTATACTCCGAAGAAATATTACCATGAGGAAAATAACAACATACATAATCCCATATTTTTTTGTTTCAGAATCCATCTGTTTTCTTCCATAAATCATTAATGGATGTTCCCAATCTTTAAAGATTACAACAGAACCTATTGGAAGTAATTCCAACTCTAAATTTTGTCCCATCTTAGTTTCCCCTTTTTAAAATAGCCTTTTTTATAATAAAATAAGTAATGGAAAATAATAAACAAGTACCCATTGTACCAAAAACTGCAACTGAGATATTACCTGCTAATGTTTCATTTGGATCCAATGCATTAGGTAAAATTGTACCAAAAATTGCAATACAAGCTAATATAATCATAAAATATTTAAATTGTTTCACTTTTTTATTCATACTACTTATCTCCTTTATTCCTTAACACTAACTTCTAAACCAAATCCCCATAAACCTACACCAGGGCCAAATGGTGCATGGAATTTGAATCCACTTTTTCCAGCTTCAAAAGATCCCCCGAGTGTTCCATACCTTGAATGGTAGCAGTACATACAGCATTCATACTTTGAGTTTGGTTTTGTACTTCTCCCAAATACATATTTAAACTCATGA
>NZ_JAKUFV010000029.1:0-48529 GCF_022663595.1 Bacillus cereus group sp. BfR-BA-01360 | reverse complement strand
CTCTAGCGCCGATGGTAGTTGGGGCCTTGCCCCTGTGAGAGTAGGACGTCGCCAAGCAATTTAAACACGAATCAATCGATTCGTGTTTTTTGTTTTAAAAAGGAATTTGAGAAAAACATAGCAGAAGTTTTTCAGCATTGTATGAAATACAAACACATTGCCTAGAAGCACTTCATATTATATATAACAAAAGGGCGTATATTTTTCTGAAAAGTGTTAAGGAATAGAAATGTAAAATATATTCAGTTGAATTGGAAGGAGGATAAAGTATGGAACCGCTAAATGAAATTTGCATTATATGTGAGCATAAAAGAAATGAAGGGATATATGTTCAAGATCGTTTCATTTGTGATGAATGTGAAAAGGATATGGTGAATACTGAGACAAATGATCCAAAATATATATATTATTTGAAACAATTAAAGAAAATAGAAGTATCATATTTTTAAATAGGCATATGCCTATTATTTTTTTTGGTTTGAGTATAATAGATGGAGAAAGAAAAGTTAGGAAGAGGTACATATGAATCAAAATCAAATACCGTTATATGAAGCATTAGTACGCTTTAAACAACAACAACCGTTATCTTTACATGTTCCAGGTCATAAAAATGGTTTGAATTTCCCTAAAGAAGCGATCGACAGCTTTAAAGATATACTTTCTATTGATGTAACTGAATTAACAGGATTAGATGATTTACATAGTCCCTCTGAATGTATAGACGAGGCACAACGATTGCTGGCTGATGTATATGAAGTGCAGAAAAGTTACTTTTTAGTTAATGGCTCTACAGTTGGAAATTTAGCAATGGTTTTATCTTGCTGCGGGGAAGAGGACATTGTTCTTGTACAAAGAAATTGTCATAAATCCATTATAAATGCTTTAAAGTTAGCAGGTGCTAATCCAGTATTTTTAGACCCGTGGATTGATGAGGTATATCATGTGCCTGTTGGCGTCCATAATGAAACCATAAAAAAGGCTATTGACCAGTATCCAAATGCTAAAGCACTTATTTTAACACACCCTAATTATTATGGTATGGGCGTCAATTTAAAAGAAAGTATCGCCTATGCGCATCAGCATCAAATACCTGTATTAGTAGATGAGGCACATGGGGCACATTTTTGTTTGGGGGAACCATTTCCTCAATCAGCGGTCGCGTATGGTGCGGACATTGTAGTGCAGTCTGCACATAAAACATTACCTGCAATGACGATGGGGTCTTATTTACATATAAATAGTGATTTAATAAATGGAGAGAAAGTTTTTCGTTATTTAAATATGTTACAATCTAGTAGCCCATCCTATCCAATTATGGCTTCTTTGGATATCGCTCGTTTTGCATTAGCAAATATGAAAGAAAAGGGTTATCATTCCATTATTGAGTTCATCAATCAATTTAAAGAGGCATTACATTCTATTCCGCAAATAAAGATTTTGCAATATCCATTACAGGATGAACTCAAGGTTACTGTACAAAGTCGTTGTCAATTGTCTGGGTATGAATTACAGTCCCTGTTTGAACAGGCTGGTATATATGCAGAAATGGCAGATCCGTATAACGTACTGTTTATGTTACCGTTACAAGTAAATGAGAAATACATGAAAGGAATAGAAACCATGCGATCACTGCTAAGCCATTATAAGATAACAGACAAGAGACCTTCTATTCGTTATACTTATAAAGGAGGGATTTCTCCTTTACCGTTTACATATAAACATTTAGAGGAATATGAGACGAAACGAGTACCTATAGAAGAAGCTGTTGGTATGATAGCAGCAGAGATGGTTATTCCATATCCACCTGGAATACCACTGATTATGTATGGGGAAACAATTCGCTTAGAGCATATAAGAGAGATGGCCCATTTAGAAAGAACTGGAGCTCGTTTTCAAGGGAATCCAGCGTATATAAAGGTATATGTTATAGAGAGAAAGTAGGTTTTAGGATGAAGGGATTATTTGTAACAATTGAAGGACCAGAAGGGTCAGGAAAATCAACATTAATTACAAAGTTATTACCATATTTTGAAAATAAGGGACAGAAAGTAATTGCAACAAGAGAACCAGGTGGAATTGCTATTTCAGAAGAAATTCGAACGATTTTACATAAAAAAGAGTATACAACGATGGAAGCTCGTACAGAGGCTTTATTATATGCAGCAGCAAGGAGGCAACATTTAGTAGAAAAAGTTATGCCAGCATTAGAGGCAGATCAGCTTGTATTGTGTGATCGTTTTATTGACAGCTCTCTTGCTTATCAAGGATATGCAAGAGGATTAGGGATTGATAAAGTATATGAAATGAATCGCTTTGCTACAGAAGACTGTATGCCGAGCTTAACAATTTATTTAGATATTGCGCCAGAAGTTGGTTTGGCACGTATTGAAAAAGATGCTGCAAGAGAAGTGAATCGTTTAGATATGGAAAGTATTGCATTTCATCGTCTTGTACGTGAGGGCTATCTACAAATTGTAGAACGGTTCAAAGATCGCATTGTAGTAGTGAATGCAGATCAGCCAATGGAGAATGTAGTAGAAGAAGTTATTCAGCTTATAGAAAGTAAATTGTTATAATAGAAGGAAAGTATAGGATAAGTGAGGTATGCATTATGACGAAGACGTGGGAGCAGCTTTCTGCTATACAACCCATCGGTGTAAAGATGTTAATCAATAGTATTGCAAAAGAGCGTATATCCCATGCTTATTTGTTAGAAGGCGCGAAAGGAACTGGAAAGTTTGCAACGGCAATTCAAATGGCAAAAAGTTTTCTTTGTATGCAAAGAAGTGGTGTAGAACCATGTCATACATGTATCAATTGTCGTCGGATTGATTCGGGGAATCATCCTAATTTACATCTTGTAAAGCCAGATGGACTTTCTATTAAAAAACAACAAATCCATGACTTACAAGAAGAGTTTTCAAAAACAGGTTTAGAAGCAAATAAGAAGATATATATTATTGAGCATGCAGACCGAATGACAGCCAATGCTGCCAATACTCTATTAAAGTTTTTAGAAGAACCAAGTAGTGATACGACTGCAATTTTGCTTACGGAACAAAGTCATCAAATATTAAATACAATCTTATCTCGCTGCCAAGTAGTGACTTTTCGGTCACTTCCTACAGCATCTTTAATTAAGAGATTACAGGATGAAGGAATAACGGTTTCCTTATCTACTCTTGCAGCTCAAATTACGAATAGTTTTGAAGAAGCATTATCTCTGTGCAATGATGAATGGTTTGCACAAGCACGAACTTTAGTGATAAAATTATGTGAAGCGCTCGAAAAAGATAAAACCTCTCTTTTTTTTGTACAAGAAAAATGGGGGAAACACTTTGGAGAGAAGGAACAATTACAACTAGGTTTAGATATGCTACTCCTTATTTATAAGGATTTATTATATGTTCAGCTAGGAGAGGAAGATCGTCTCGTTTTTCAAGAGCAGAAGGAGATGTTTGCAACTTTCTCTTATGCTCAGAAGCGCATTGTATCAGCCCTTTTATATATATTAGAGGCAAAAAATAGAATCAACGCTAATGTAAATGCGCAGCTTGTATTCGAGCAGTTAGTGTTGCGGTTACAGGAGGGATGACCGTTTTGTATGATGTAGTAGGTGTTCGCTTTAAGAAGGCCGGAAAGGTATATTACTTTGATCCCAATCAATTCGATATTTCGGAAAATGAGTTTGTAATCGTAGAAACTGTAAGAGGGATTGAATATGGGAAAGTGGTTATTACAAAAAAACAAGTAGATGAAAATGATGTTGTATTACCACTAAAGAAAGTTATTCGCATTGCAAATGAAAATGATCGGATCATTGTTGAAGAGAACAAGCATGCTGCAAAAGAAGCATATCAAGTTTGTCAACAAAAGGTGGCGGACCACAACCTTGATATGAAATTGGTAGACGTAGAGTATACGTTTGATCGCAATAAGATTATTTTCTATTTTACAGCGGATGGGCGAATTGATTTCCGTGAGCTTGTAAAAGACTTAGCAGCAATCTTCCGAACAAGAATTGAATTAAGACAAATTGGTGTTCGAGATGAAGCTAAAATGCTAGGCGGTATTGGGCCATGTGGTCGTATGCTTTGTTGTTCTACTTTTTTAGGAGATTTTGAACCTGTATCTATTAAGATGGCTAAGGATCAAAATTTATCATTAAATCCTACGAAAATTTCAGGTTTATGCGGTCGTTTAATGTGTTGCTTAAAATATGAGAATGATGAATATGAGGCGGCAAAGGAGCAACTTCCTGATTTAGATCAGCGCATACAAACACCAAATGGTCTTGGACGTGTCATCGGATTAAATATTTTAGAAAGATTAATACAGGTGGAACTAGTAGACAAGGAACGGATAGTTGAATATACGTTAGATGAATTAATAAATGAAGGGGTCGTTTCGAGTCAAACCACAGATTAACGAGGTGGGTGCTTGTGGAGAAAAAAGATATTTTTGGAGCGGTTTCTAGTATGGAAGAGCAAATTGGACATTTATATAAGCAGTTGGGAGAATTAAAACAACATCTTGCCGAGTTATTGGAAGAAAACCAACATATTAAAATGGAAAATGAGAATTTGCGACGTCGTTTTGAGGAAGCGCAGACTAAGGAAAAGCAAAAAACTCAAAAACGTAAAGAAGTAAAACCTAAAACAGATATTGGCGAAGGATATGATAATTTAGCTCGCTTGTATCAAGAGGGGTTTCACATTTGTAATTTACATTATGGAAGTGTACGTAAAGAGGGAGATTGTTTATTCTGTCTGTCATTTTTAAATAAAAAATAAAATTACCTTTCCAATGTATTGGAAAGGTAATTTTTTATACATGAGCGTAAGATTGGACAAAATAAACTTTAATTTTACGTTAATGGATAATGAAGTAGGATAGGTTAATTGAAAGAAAGGATATCATATATGGAGTTATATGGAGATGAGCGTTTAGATTACTTACTAACTGAAGAGATGAAAATTATTCAAAGTCCGTCTGTATTTAATTTTTCTTTAGATGCAGTGTTACTTGCAAATTTCGTTTGGGTTCCGATTCAAAGAGGAAATTTGCTTGATTTATGTACGGGGAATGCAGTCATTCCACTGTTATTAAGTAAAAGAACAAAAGGGAAAATCACTGGTGTAGAAATTCAAGAGCGATTATATGATATGGGAATAAGAAGTGTTCAATACAATCGTTTAGAAGAAAGAATTCATTTAATTCATGGGGATTTAAAGGATATGCCGCAAACATTAGGGCATCATCAATATGATGTTGTTACGTGCAATCCTCCTTATTTTCAAACACCAAAATCATCGGAGAAAAATATAAATGAACATTTAGCAATCGCACGGCATGAAATTATGTGTACATTAGAAGATGTGGTACGTGCTAGTAGTCAATTGGTGAAACAAGGCGGAAAAGTAGCTTTTGTACATCGACCAGGTCGATTGCTCGATATTATAACGTTAATGAGGAAATATAAAATTGAGCCAAAACGTGTACAATTTGTATATCCAAAAGCAGGTAAGGAAGCAAATACATTATTAATTGAAGGAATTAAGGATGGTAGCGCTGATCTGAAGATTTTACCACCGCTTTTTGTATATGATGAGAACAATGAATATACGAAGGAGATGCGCAGCATTTTGTATGGAGAAGAATAAACATTATTTTTATGTAGTGGAATGTTCAGACGGTAGCTATTATGCAGGTTATACAAATCATATAGAAAAGCGAATTCAAACTCATAACAATGGAAAGGGAGCTAAATATACGCGTACTAGGCTTCCAGTTGTATTGAAATATCTCGAAGTTCATGAAGAAAAACGAACAGCTATGCAAGCTGAATATTATTTTAAGCAGTTAAAGAGGAAAGACAAAGAAGAATATATGCAAAAAGGAGAACGTTATGTGGCAGCAAAAAAGCTTTCAACAGACTGAAGAGGGAGTTTTATACTTAGTACCAACTCCAATTGGCAATTTAGAAGATATGACATTTCGAGCGGTTCGAATATTGAAAGAGGCTGATATTATTGCTGCTGAAGATACAAGGCAGACGAAAAAGCTTTGTAACTATTTTGAAATTGAAACGCCAGTTATGAGCTATCATGAACATAATAAAGAAGTAAGTGGTCAAAAGATTTTAGCTAAGCTAGAAGAGGGAAAGACAATAGCTCTTGTAAGCGATGCTGGTATGCCTTGTATTTCTGATCCAGGATATGATGTTGTAGTAGAGGCTGTGGGAAAACAATATCACGTTATTCCACTTCCGGGAGCAAATGCTGCTCTTACAGCACTCATTGCATCAGGATTAGAAACGAAACATTTTTATTTCTATGGATTTTTACAAAGAAATAAAAAAGAACGTAAAGCAGAATTAGAGAAACTACGGTATGTTTCAACTACGATGATGTTCTATGAAGCACCGCATCGATTAGACGATACGTTGCTTTCTATGAAAGAAGTATTCGGTAATAGGGAAATTGTATTATGCCGAGAATTAACAAAGAAATTTGAAGAGTTTATTCGAGGATCAATTGAAGAGGCGATCGAATGGACAAGGAAGAATGAAGTACGTGGCGAATTTTGTATATTAGTATCTGGATCAAAAGAGGAAGCTGTTTCTGAGGTGGAATGGTGGGAAACTATTTCAGTATATGATCATATTGAACAGTATATAAACGAGCAAGGAATGTCCTCAAAGGATGCAATAAAAAAAGTTGCAAAAGATCGAAACCTATCGAAACGAGATGTCTATCAAATCTATCATATTGATAAAAAATAAGCTTCTCATAATTGAGAAGCTTATTTTGCTGATTGAATGTAGTGTTGTAATTCGTTTAAGATTTGCTCAGCGCCTTCTTTGCTTAAGATAATTTTACCGTCAGCTAAAGATAAGTTATGATCTGATACTTCACCAGTTACTTGGCAAGTCATGTTTGGTTTGTATTTTTTTAGGATGATTTTTTCGTCATCCACGTAAATTTCAAGAGCATCCTTTTCTGCAATACCTAATGTACGACGTAGTTCGATCGGAATTACCACGCGGCCTAATTCATCAACTTTACGAACAATACCAGTAGATTTCATATTCGTTATCCTCCTCATAGTTTGTAATTTTTCGAGTCTATATTTTAATTCGTCATTTTTCGACAAAATACCCTATGAACATATGATACCAATCATTTACATTTCCGTCAATTCTTAAATTCTAGATTTTTTATACTTCTTATTTATAATAGAATCGACAATATTTGCGCAAGTATTTTATCATCTTAGCTGAAAAACTCTCGCCTCTAAGCGAATAGAAGATAGGGGAAGTTCCATAATGATGATATTTCTTCTCCTTTTTGTATATTTTCGTGAAATATGAGTAATAGATGATAAAGATATCGAGCATTAATTCGTTTTTATGCGTCAGTTTTTGATATACTGTTTATAAATACATATGAGGTCATTTGGGAGGTTCAAAATAATGACAGAGGAAAAAAAATCCTTTTATATTACTACTCCAATTTATTACCCAAGCGGAAAGCTCCATATTGGACATGCTTATACAACAGTAGCAGGAGATGCAATGGCACGCTACAAACGCATGCAAGGGTATGATGTTCATTACTTAACAGGTACTGATGAACATGGACAAAAGATTCAAAAGAAAGCAGAAGAGTTACAAGTAACACCACAAGCTTATGTTGATGACATTGTTGCGGGAATTAAAGATTTATGGAATAAAATGGATATTTCTTATGATGATTTTATTCGCACAACAGAAGATCGTCATAAAGAAGTAGTAGAAAAGATTTTCAAACAATTAGTTGATCAAGGTGATATTTACTTAGATGAATACGAAGGATGGTACTCTGTACAGGATGAAACATTCTATACGGAACATCAATTAGTTGATCCAATTATGGAAAATGGTAAAGTAGTTGGGGGAAAAAGCCCTGATAGTGGACATGCTGTAGAACTTGTTCGTGAAGCATCCTATTTCTTTAGAATGGGTAAATATGTAGATCGACTATTAAAGTTCTATGAAGAGAATCCTCATTTCATTCAGCCAGAATCACGTAAAAATGAAATGATTAATAACTTCATTAAACCAGGATTAGAAGATTTAGCTGTTTCACGTACTTCATTTGACTGGGGAATTCGTGTCCCAGGAAATCCCAAACATGTTATTTACGTATGGGTAGATGCATTATCAAATTATATTACAGCATTAGGATATGGAACAGAAAATGCAGAGAAGTATAAAAAGTTTTGGCCAGCAGATGTTCATTTAGTAGGAAAAGAAATTGTTCGTTTCCACACAATTTATTGGCCAATTATTTTAATGGCACTAGATTTACCACTTCCGAAGAAAGTATTTGCTCATGGCTGGATTTTAATGAAAGATGGAAAAATGAGCAAATCGAAAGGGAATGTCGTTGATCCTGTTACATTAATTGATCGTTATGGATTAGATGCATTACGTTATTACTTACTTCGCGAAGTTCCATTTGGATCAGATGGTGTATTTACACCGGAAGGTTTTGTTGAAAGGATTAACTTTGACCTTGCAAATGACTTAGGGAACTTATTAAATCGTACAGTTGCAATGATCGATAAGTACTTTGACGGTCAAATCCCTGCATTTAAAGAAAAGGTCACAGAATTTGACGAAGCGTTAGTAAATTTTGCAACCGATACATTACAAAAAGTAGAAGAAGCAATGGAAAATATGGAATTCTCGGTAGCATTAAGTTCTATTTGGCAATTCATTAGTCGTACGAATAAATATATCGATGAAACACAGCCATGGGTATTAGCAAAAGATGAGAAAGATCGAGAGAAACTGGCATCTGTTATGGCACATTTAGCAGAAATGTTACGTCAAACAAGTATCATGCTTATGCCATTCTTAACAACAACATCAGGTAAAATCTTTGAACAACTTGGTATTACTGATGAGGCATATCAATCTTGGGAGAGTCTTTCTACAATTGGATGTATCCCAACTGGTACAAAAGTTGTAAAAGGACAACCAATTTTCCCACGTTTAGAAGTAGAAGTAGAAGTTGCTTATATTAAAGAACAAATGAAGGGTTCTGCTCCTAAAGTTGAAGAGAAGAAAGAAGAACCGAAAGCAGAAGAAATTACGATTGATGATTTCTTTAAAGTAGAATTGCGTGTGGCAGAAGTAATCGAAGCAGAACCGGTGAAAAAAGCAGATAAATTACTAAAAATCCAATTGGATTTAGGGACAGAAAAACGTCAAGTTGTATCTGGAATTGCGAAATTCTATACACCAGAAGACTTAAAAGGTAAAAAAGTTATTTGTGTAACGAATTTAAAACCAGTGAAATTACGTGGTGAATTATCACAAGGTATGATTTTAGCGGGTGAAGAAGACGGTGTCCTATCGTTAGCAACAGTTGATCAAAACTTACCAAATGGTACAAAAATCAAGTAATTATGACAAAAAAAGAGGTGTTTCACGTGTAACATTCGTGAAGCATCTTTTTTCTTACTAAGGATTTCACTTTTGACTTATATTGTAATATTACCGGCATTCTATCGTTAGAAAGTGTTTTTTAGTAGCATTTATTTTAAATAAAAGGAGTTATTTGACATGTTGTTTGATACGCATTCACATTTAAACGCAGAGCAATTTGAGGAAGACTTACAGGAAGTTATTGCTAGGATGAAAGAGGCTGGGGTAGCGTATACAGTTGTTGTTGGTTTTGATGAAGTAACGATAAAGAAGGCAATTGAACTTGCAGAAACATATGACTTTATTTATGCAGCAGTTGGTTGGCATCCTGTTGATGCAATTGATATGAAGGAAGAGCATATCGTTTGGTTAGAAGAGTTAGCTGCTCATCCGAAAGTAGTTGCCCTTGGTGAAATGGGACTAGATTATCATTGGGACAAGTCTCCGAAAGAAGTGCAAAAAGAAGTATTCCGCAAACAGATTCAATTAGCTAAGAAAGTAAAATTACCAATTATTATTCATAATCGTGAAGCGACACAAGACATTGTCGATATTTTACAAGAGGAGAATGCAGCTGAAGTAGGAGGCATTATGCATTGTTTTAGTGGAAGTGTAGAAGTAGCAAAGCAATGCATTGATATGAATTTCCTCATTTCATTAGGAGGGCCAGTAACATTCAAAAATGCAAAAAAACCGAAGGAAGTAGCTACGGAAATTCCAATGGAAAAATTATTAATAGAAACAGATTGTCCATATTTAACACCACATCCGTTCCGTGGAAAGCGAAATGAACCAAGCTATGTTAAGCTTGTAGCAGAAGAAATTGCAAATCTAAAAGGTATTTCATATGATGAAGTTGCAAAAATAACAACGGAGAATGCAAAGGCTTTGTTTGGTGTGAAATAAAAAAAGAATGGGGGTGCCCTAAAATGTCCTTTACAAAGGGTACAGATTACCCATTCTTTTCCTTTTTTTAATTGTGTGAATGTGAAAATAATAATGGAAAAGTATCCGTTTTTTTGTTTTACTAAGTAGAGACGAAATGAGTGTGGAGGCAGTCATGAAAATAAAAGAGATTATCGTTGTAGAAGGTAAAGATGATACAGTTGCCATTAAACGCGCTGTAGATGCAGATACAATTGAAACGAACGGTTCAGCAATTGGTAGTCATGTTATTGAACAAGTGAAATTAGCGCAACAAAAACGGGGCGTTATTATTTTTACTGATCCAGATTATCCTGGAGAGCGTATTCGAAAAATCTTATCTGAAAAAGTACCGGGCTGTAAGCATGCTTTTTTACCAAAAGAGGAAGCACTGGCTAAGAGAAAAAAAGGTGTCGGTATTGAGCATGCTTCTAATGAATCTATTCGCCGTGCATTAGAAAATGTTCATGAAGAAATGGAAGATTACACAAGTGAAATTAGTTGGAGCGATCTAGTTGATGCTGGCCTAGTGGGCGGAGAGATGGCAAAAAGTCGTCGGGAAAGAATGGGTAAGCTATTAAAGATTGGTTATACAAATGCGAAGCAGTTACATAAACGGTTACAAATGTTTCAAGTTTCTAAGGAGGCATTTGCAACAGCTTATAAGCAAGTATTACAGGAGGAAAAGAAATGAAGGATATCGCAACGCCAAATCGTACAAAAGATATTGTTGAAAAGTACGGATTTTCATTTAAAAAAAGTTTGGGACAAAATTTCCTAATTGATACAAATGTATTAAATCGCATTGTTGATTATGCAGAGATCGGCCCTAAAGGCGGAGCTATTGAAATTGGTCCTGGTATTGGAGCTTTAACAGAGCAATTAGCGAAACGTGCCGAAAAAGTAGTAGCTTTTGAAATTGATCAAAGACTATTACCCATTTTAGATGAGACGTTAGCCCCATATGATAATGTGACGATTATTAATAAAGATGTTTTAAAAGCAAATGTGCACGAAGTATTTCAAGAACAATTCGAAGAAGGACAAGACGTAATGGTGGTAGCTAATTTACCATATTACGTGACAACGCCAATTTTGTTCAAATTGCTTGAAGAAAAGCTCCCTGTTCGTGGGTTTGTAGTGATGATGCAAAAAGAGGTAGGAGATCGTTTGGCTGCTAAGCCGGGAACAAAAGATTATGGTTCTTTATCCATTGCAATTCAATATTATACAGAAGTAGAGACAGTTATGACAGTTCCGCGTACGGTATTTGTTCCACAACCAAATGTGGATTCAGCCGTTATTCGTCTTTTAAAACGTCCGAAGCCAATTGTAGAAGTAATAGACGAAAAGTTTTTCTTTGAGGTAGTACGAGCAAGCTTTGCACAACGCCGTAAAACATTAATGAATAATTTATCAAATAACTTAAATGATTTTCCGAAAGATAAAGAATTGTTAGAGCGAATTTTAACAGAGATAGGAATTGATCCGAAACGTCGAGGTGAAACGTTATCCATTGAAGAATTTGCAATGTTAAGTAATGCGCTCGTTCCTCATAAGATGAAGTAAAGTATGAATCAGTGTGGAGCGTTACCCTTCGCTGACTAGGAGCTCGCACTAACCAGCTACTATAAAATAGCGGATAAAAATTTAAATAAATAATAAAGGACAGCTTAAATAGAGCTGTCCTTTTTGTCACCTTTCCTCTCCTAAGCTCATAGGTTATGAACAGAAGATGGTTAGTGAGATGGCCTAATGAGTTTGGAGGTAGGAGAATGGCTGTACATGTTGGAGATTTAGTAGAACGACAATCGTATAATCGGGATATACTTTTTCGTATTATAGAGATAAAAGGAGAAATGGCAATTTTATTTGGAGAAGAAGTTAGGCTTGTTGCGGACGCTCCACTTGAGGATTTAATTATTATTAATCAGCGTGAGTATAAAAAAAGAGAAAAGCGCGAAAAGGAGAAGATGGAGCGCACATATCGTCTATTTCAACAAGATTATGTACTCATGAAAGAGCGGCATGAACATACTTCCACAGGTGGCTATACGAATGAGGTGAGTTACTTTCAAATGCCGGGAAGGGTACTGCATATAGATGGGGATCCATTATATTTACGGAAATGTTTAGATTTATATACAAAGATAGGAGTTCCAGTGCAAGGAATTCATTGTAAGGAAACAGAAATGCATGAAAAGGTAGTGGATTTAATCAATCATTTTCGACCAGATATTTTAGTCATAACAGGTCATGATGCGTATACAAAGTCAAAAGGGGTAATGGGAGATTTAGCAGCCTACAGGCATTCTAGACACTTTGTACAGGCAGTTCGTGAAGTAAGAAAAAAATATCCATCATTAGATCAGCTTGTTATTTTTGCGGGAGCGTGTCAATCACACTTTGAAGCTTTAATTCGAGCAGGTGCTAATTTTGCTAGTTCTCCTTCCCGTATTAATATTCATGCTTTGGATCCTGTATATGTAGTAGGAAAAGTTAGTTTTACTTCTTTTATGGAACGTGTAAACGTATGGGATGTTGTGCGTAATACAATTACTGGTGAAAAAGGTCTTGGTGGCGTTGAAACGCGAGGTATTTTACGAACAGGGCTACCATTTCAATATTATGATGAGTAAGCAAGGTACATAGGTATCTTGCTTTTTTAGTAGGTGGAATATAATGCCTATAATTATATATCTATACTTAATGTTTTATGGGTGTTTGGATAAAAGAAGATAGGAACGAACAAACTATAAATAATACTTTTACAATATAGTACTTCTTCTATCTATTCAAAGGCAGTAAGCGCAGCTAATAATAGGACTTGTTCGTGTAATTTATCCAGCATGAATGGGCAATCCTACCTCAAGATCCAGAGAGAAGCAAGGAAGATAGGTGGGATCCTTACTGCCTGTAACAGCCCGATTGGTGAGAGCTTATAATGAGTGGGGATGAAGAAAGCCCCCACTCATTAAAGTTGCACTGTATCATTAGGATAGAGGGATCATGTGTTCTTAAGTATTCACTCTAAATTACAGCGAGGTGTAGCTAAGCATATGGCAAAACGTTTAGATGAAATTAAAAACGAATTAGATCATCATCTTGGAAAGCGTCTTATGTTAAAGGCGAATAGTGGTAGAAGAAAAACGGTAGAGCAATCGGGTGTATTAGCAGAGACATATCGTTCTGTGTTTGTTGTGCAGCTCGATCAACAAGAAGATACATTACAGCGTGTTTCCTATAGTTATGCAGATATTTTAACAGAAACAGTGGAATTAACATTTTATGATGACCCTCATAATGAGGTGTTTTTAGGTTAATTATATGACGTGTTACATATTTTCCCACAAATGAAACGTTTTATGTTTTTGCATACTAACTATACCGTAGCAAAATAAGGAGGTAATTTGCATTGAGTAGACGAAGAGGAGTCATGTCAAATCGATTTAAAGAAGAGCTGGCAAAAGAGCTTGGATTTTACGATGTTGTTCAGAAAGAAGGATGGGGCGGAATTCGTGCGAAAGATGCTGGTAATATGGTGAAACGGGCTATTGAAATTGCTGAGAAGCAATTAATGAAACAAAATCAGTAGTTGTAACATATTCCTATGCTGCGGTAGCCGAGGTGAAAATCCTCGGCTTTTTGCACGCCAAAAGGTGTCATCATTTTGCATAAGTAGTTTCATTCTACATGCTTTTCGTTATAATTAGGGAAGTGTCATCGTCTTACTATAAATTTATGGTAAAATAAACGATAAAAGATTGAGTACATAGAGTGGGTGAATAGATTGAAGCTACTAGTGAAAGCACCAGCAAAGATTAATTTGTCGTTAGATGTACTGGGAAAAAGACAAGACGGCTATCATGAAGTAAAAATGATTATGACAACAATCGATTTAGCCGATCGTTTAGAGCTAACAGAGTTAACGGAAGATCGTATTGAAATCGTGTCTCATAATCGATATGTCCCAGACGACCAACGTAACTTGGCTTATCAGGCAGCAAAATTATTAAAAGAAAAATATCAGGTAAAACAAGGTGTATCTATTGCGATTGAAAAAACAATTCCGGTGGCAGCAGGGTTAGCAGGTGGAAGCAGCGATGCAGCTGCTACATTACGTGGCCTTAATAAACTATGGAATTTAGGACTTACAATGGATGAACTAGCGGAACTTGGCGCAGAGATTGGATCCGATGTATCTTTTTGTGTGTATGGAGGAACGGCAATTGCAACAGGAAGAGGAGAGAAGATTGAACATATAAAAACACCTCCATCTTGCTGGGTTATTTTAGCGAAGCCGCATATCGGTGTGTCGACTGCTGACGTATATGGAAATTTAAAGTTGAATCGTGTTACACACCCTGACGTCGATCAAATGGCCGAAGCGATTAATCGTGGTGATTATCAGGGGATTTGTAATGCTGTTGGCAACGTATTGGAGGATGTGACATTTGCAATGCATCCTGAAGTTGCACGTATTAAAACACGGATGAAGCGATTTGGGGCAGATGCGGTTTTAATGAGCGGCAGTGGTCCAACGGTGTTTGGACTTGTGCATCATGATTCGAGAATGCATCGTATCTATAATGGATTAAAAGGGTTTTGTGAACAGGTATATGCTGTACGCCTATTAGGAGAGCGAGAAACGCTTGAATAAAGGCGTATAATACGTTATTATTTGTTTAGAATATTCGTGATTTGAGGTGAGAGTGTGAAAATTAGACGAAGTACAAGATTAGTCGATATGACTTATTATTTGCTACAAAATCCTCGTCAGCTAGTTTCTCTCACTTTTTTTGCTGAACGGTATCAATCCGCTAAATCTTCTATTAGTGAAGATTTAGTTATTATTAAGCAAACGTTTGAACAGCAAGGGGTCGGCACATTGCAAACGATACCAGGAGCAGCAGGAGGAGTGAAATATATTCCATATATAAGTGAAGAAGAGGCGAATCTGGTTATTAGTGAACTATGTAGTTTATTTGAGAATCCAGATCGTATTTTACCAGGTGGATACTTATATATGACTGATCTTTTGAGTAATCCGCGTCATATTAATGGCGCAGGGCGTTTATTTGCTTCTGTTTTTGCAAGACAACCTATCGACGCAGTTATGACTGTAGCAACGAAGGGAATTCCACTTGCTTACGCAGTAGCAAACTATTTAGATGTACCGGTAGTCATTGCAAGGAAAGATAATAAGGTAACAGAAGGACCGACAGTTAGTATTAATTACGTATCAGGTTCATCTAAGCGAATTCAAACAATGACATTAGCAAAACGCAGCTTACCAGAAGGAGCTAATGTGTTAATTATTGATGACTTTATGAAAGCTGGCGGAACGATTCAAGGTATGATTAGCATGTTAGAAGAGTTTAAGGCGAATGTAGTCGGAATTGGTGTGTTAGTAGAATCTACAGACATCGAAGAAAGACTCATTAATAATTTTGTCTCATTGATTCGTTTGTCAGAAGTAGATATTAAAGAAAAAACAATTCAAGTGGAGAAGGGAAACTATTCACTTGTCCCATTTGATGAGGAACTTGTAGGAGCAGAATAAAAAAGGTAAGGCAAAGGGCTTTATCTTTTTTATAGTTAAAGATGCTAGTAGGCGATAGGACTTTCTGTAATAACTAAAGCTCTATCGCCTACTAGCAAGTTTCGTTCTGTTTATAGACTCATGAATTTGTGTAGGTAGGGTATTTGTATAACAATAAAAAGTTAAAGGGTGAAAAGTGATGAAAATTGTTCAAACAAATAAGGCGCCACAAGCCATTGGACCATATTCACAAGGAATTGTTGTGAACAATATGTTTTACAGTTCAGGTCAAATTCCCTTAACGGCAAATGGGGAACTTGTAACAGGAGATGTAAAAGTACAAACTGAACAAGTATTTCAAAATTTACAAGCTGTATTAGAAGAAGCTGGGGCATCATGGGATACGGTAGTAAAAACAACTGTATTTTTGAAAGACATGGATGATTTTAATGATGTGAATGAAGTATATGCATCTTATTTTTCTACGCATAAACCAGCTCGTTCTTGTGTACAAGTTGCGAAATTACCGAAAGATGTTTCTGTCGAGATAGAAGTAATTGCCCTTGTGAAATAAATCGTTGTAAGCGATATCTATTGTTAATCCTCATATTCCATTCTTTTAAAAATTTTTATCTTAAAAATTTTTAAAAAATTGGAGGAGAAATAGAAAATTTGTGGAATTTATACAAACATATCGCTTATTTAGAAAAGGGTGGTGAACACAAGATGGAAGTGACTGACGTAAGATTACGCCGCGTAAACACAGAAGGCCGTATGAGGGCGATTGCCTCTATTACTCTAGACCATGAGTTTGTTGTTCATGATATTCGTGTAATTGATGGCAATAATGGATTATTTGTAGCAATGCCAAGTAAACGTACTCCAGATGGAGAGTTTCGTGATATTGCTCATCCAATTAATTCTAACACACGCTCAAAAATTCAAGATGCGGTTTTAACTGAGTATCACCGTTTAGGCGAGTTGGAAGAGGTTGAGTTTGAAGAAGCTGGAGCTTCGTAAAATTCGAATAAAAAGGGCTCTTTTCATAAAATGAGAGCTCTATAATTTTGTAACAAACTCCTGTAATTGTTTACAGGGGTTTGTTTTTTTTTACCATTTTAACCGAGATGGTTACCTCCTCAAACTGAAAAGAAGATGGAGAAAGTTCGACTCCATTAAAATAGTATGGCTTATTTCTAAAAAAAGATACGCAAGAGTAAACCATTTTATAAGAATTATGGTAAAATTTAATAGTTATGCTGTGTTTCTTGAAATATATAATGATTTAGGATAATATCTTTAATGGATAAATAGGTTGCGATGGAGGGTCTATATGTCAAACAGATTTGCAGTGATTCTGGCTGCAGGTAAGGGCACGCGTATGAAGTCCAAGCTATACAAAGTGCTTCATCCTGTATGCGGAAAACCAATGGTACAGCATGTAGTGGATCAAGTATCTCAATTAGGATTGCAGAAACTTGTGACGGTAGTGGGACATGGTGCTGAAAAAGTACAAGAACAACTAGGAAACGTAAGTGAATTTGCATTACAAGCAGAACAACTTGGTACAGCACACGCTGTCGATCGGGCTGCTGATATCCTTGCAAATGAAGAAGGAACAACTTTGGTTATTTGTGGTGATACGCCGCTTATAACTGCAGAAACAATGGAAGCATTGTTAAAACATCATGAGGAAGCAGGAGCTAAAGCTACAGTGCTAACGGCATACATAGAAGAGCCTGCTGGATATGGTCGTATTGTTCGTAATGAAAATGGTCATGTTGAAAAAATTGTTGAGCACAAAGATGCAAATGAAGTAGAGCTAACTATTAAAGAGATTAATACAGGTACGTATTGTTTTGATAATAAAGCGCTATTTGCGTCACTTTCTAAAGTTTCAAATGATAATGCACAAGGTGAATACTACCTTCCAGATGTTATTGAAATTTTGAAAGGTGAAGGGCATATTGTATCGGCTTATCAAACGGAGCATTTTGATGAAACGTTAGGTGTAAACGACAGAGTCGCTCTATCGCAAGCGGAAGTCATTATGAAGAATCGTATCAATCATAAGAACATGGTAAATGGTGTTACAATTATAGATCCAAGTAACACATATATTTCTGCAGATGCAATTATTGGTAGTGATACAGTTATTCATCCAGGCACAATTATTGAGGGCAAGACTGTAATTGGGTCTGATTGTGAAATTGGACCACATACGGTTATTCGTGATAGTGAAATTGGAGACGGTACAACAATTCGTCAATCTACTGTGCATGACAGCAAGATTGGTACAGAAGTATCAGTTGGTCCATTTGCACATATTCGTCCAGATTCCGTTATTGGTAATGAAGTACGCGTTGGAAATTTCGTAGAAATCAAGAAAACTGTTTTTGGTAATGGAAGTAAAGCTTCACACTTAAGTTATATCGGGGATGCACAAATTGGAGAAAACGTGAATCTTGGTTGTGGTTCAATTACAGTGAATTATGATGGCAAGAATAAATTCAAAACAGTTATTGGAGATGGCGTATTTATTGGTTGTAACTCAAACCTTGTTGCTCCTGTAACAGTTGAAGATGGTGCGTATGTGGCAGCAGGCTCTACAATTACAGAGAATGTTCCATCAAAAGCATTATCAATTGCACGTGCGCGTCAAGTTAACAAAGAAGATTATGTTGATCAATTGCTGAATAAGAAAAAATCATAATGTGGAGGGTTAATCTAGATGTCAACTCAATATCTAAATTCTAATTTGAAAGTATTCTCTTTAAACTCTAACAAGGAACTTGCTGAGCAAATTGCAAAGCATATTGGAGTTGAGTTAGGGAAATGTTCTGTTGACCGTTTTAGCGATGGAGAAGTTCAAATTAACATTGAAGAAAGTATTCGTGGTTGTGATGTATTCATTATTCAATCTACAAGTTTTCCAGTAAACGAACATATCATGGAACTACTTATTATGATTGATGCATTAAAACGTGCCTCTGCAAAAACAATTAATATTGTAATTCCTTACTATGGTTATGCACGTCAGGATCGTAAAGCACGTTCTCGTGAACCGATTACATCGAAACTTGTAGCAAACTTGCTTGAAACAGCAGGTGCAACTCGTGTAATTACTCTAGATTTACACGCTCCACAAATTCAAGGATTCTTTGATATCCCAATTGACCACTTAATGGGTGTACCAATTCTTTCTGATTACTTTGAGTCCAAAGGTCTTAAAGATATCGTAATTGTGTCTCCTGACCATGGTGGTGTAACACGTGCAAGAAAAATGGCTGATCGCTTAAAAGCGCCAATCGCTATTATTGATAAGCGTCGTCCTCGTCCGAACGTAGCTGAGGTAATGAACATTATCGGTAATATCGAAGGAAAAACAGCAATCTTAATTGATGACATTATTGATACAGCTGGTACAATTACATTAGCAGCAAACGCTCTTGTTGAGAATGGTGCTTCTGAAGTATATGCTTGCTGTACACACCCAGTTTTATCTGGTCCAGCAATTGAGCGCATTGAAAATTCAAATATTAAAGAGTTGGTAGTAACGAACTCTATCGTATTACCAGAAGAGAAGAAAATTGACAAAGTACACGAACTTTCTGTTGCTCCATTAATTGGAGAAGCAATCATTCGTGTGTACGAAGAAGAATCTGTAAGTGTATTATTCAATTAATTGGATAGAATGAGACGTAACCAAATTTGGTTACGTCTTTTCGTATCGTAGAAAGAAAGTAGTGGTGGAAGAATGAAATTAATAGTAGGACTTGGGAACCCTGGTAGAGAATATGAATTAACAAGGCATAATATTGGATTTATGGCGATTGATGAACTTGCGAAGCGATGGAACATTTCTTTAAATGAACAAAAGTTTAAGGGGATGTTTGGAGCAGGTTTTGTGAATGGCGAAAAAGTGATTTTATTAAAGCCGCTTACATATATGAATTTGTCTGGAGAAAGCATCCGTCCGCTTATGGATTATTATAAGATTGATTTAGAAGACTTTATTATTATGTATGATGATTTAGATCTTCCTGTAGGGAAATTACGCCTTCGTATGAAAGGAAGTGCGGGTGGTCATAACGGAGTAAAGTCGACAATCGCTCATTTAGGAACACAAGAGTTCCAACGTATTCGTATGGGAATTGATCGCCCTAAAAATGGAATGAAGGTAGTAGACTATGTGCTAGGACGTTTTACAGCGGAAGAAATGGTAGATGTAAATCATGCTATTGAGAAAGCTGCTAATGCATGTGAGGAGTGGCTTAACAAATCGTTTCTTCAAGTAATGAACGATTTTAATAACTAATTTTATAAATTGGAATATTTTATCATGTTTTGATCCATACTAGTAGTAATTGTACCTTTAGGAGGATAGTATGGACGGACATTATTATTGTGGGCATTGTGGTTGTCACGTAGGTTCCATTACCGCAGAAAAAGTATACAGCGATGTTTTGTTTCAACTGACAGAGCAAGAAAGATTGAATATGATTCATTTTCATGAGAATGGAAATATATATATAAAAACAATTTGTGAATTATGTCAAGAAACACTTGCATCTTACCCTGAGTATTATGAATATGAAAAGTTTTTGCAATAAATCGTATCGCTTTGGCGTGTCCAAAGCATTTTTCTATTTTCTTTTTCTGAAATATTTGCATAAAAATATAGTAACTTGCTCTTTGCGTTGAGAGGAGTTTTGAAAATGATAGGATTATTAGAGCAATTTTATAAAAATAAAGAGGTTCAATCCATTATAAATGGTTTAGAAGAAGGATTAAAAGAGCAACTGGTATCAGGGATGGCAACTTCCTCCCGTTCTTTATTAATGGCTGCTTTATATAAAAAGACAAAGCAGTCTCAACTTGTTGTGACACACAATTTATATCAAGCACAAAAAATCTATGAAGACTTAGTATCATTACTTGGTGAAAAGGACGTCTGGCTGTATCCTGTGAATGAATTAATTGCATCAGAAGTTGGTGTTGCCAGCCCTGAACTGAAAGCACAGCGAATTGAAGTGTTAAATCGTTTAGCGGCGGGAGAGAATGGTATCATTGTTGCCCCTGTTGCTGGATTACGAAGATTTTTGCCTATGAAGGAGTTATGGAAGCAAAAGCAAATTGAAATCAATCTAGGGCAAGAGGTTGATTTAGATGCATTGCTTCATACTTTACATCATATTGGTTATGAGCGTAAATCAATGGTAGAGGCTCCAGGAGAGTTTAGCTTGCGCGGGGGAATATTGGATATTTATCCTTTAACAGAGGAATTGCCGTTTCGTATTGAATTTTTTGATACAGAGGTTGATTCGATTCGCTTATTCGATGTTGAAGAACAACGATCTCAAGATAAAAGAGAAAGTGTAAAGTTTGGACCAGCGACGGAGTTTGTATTTTCACCAGAAGAGTTGCGTGTAGGTATAGAGCATCTTGAAAAAGGGCTAATGAAGACGATGCAAAAATTATCTGATGACAAGATTAAGACAGCAGTATTAGAAACGGTTAGTCATGAGATAGAGTTATTAAAGAATGGTCAAAATATAGAGCAAATGTTTAAGTATTTATCTATTTTCTACAAGGAACCTGCTAGTCTAATAGATTATTTACCTGAAAACGGTGTAGTTATTTTAGATGAAATTTCACGCGTTCAAGAGACAGCATCGCATCTTGAGACAGAAGAGGCAGAGTGGTATACATCACTTCTTAGTGAAGGGGCTATTATTCAAGACTTGGTATTCTCTCATTCCTTTGAAGAATTTTTGCGCCATAAAAAAAGAAGTTTTGTGTATTTAACATTATTTTTACGTCACATTGCACATACACACCCACAAAATATTGTCAATGTGACATGTAAAACAATGCAGGATTTTCATGGGCAAATGCAACTCTTGAAAACAGAAATTGATAGGTGGAATGAGGGGCAATTTACAACAGTTATCTTAGGAACAGATGAAGAGCGTGCCAAGAAATTACAACATATATTAAGTGATTATGATATTGAGGCAGATATTATAGAATCGACAGATATATTACTTCCTGGACGTTTGCAAATTGCTGTAGGTGATTTACATGCAGGATTTGAAATGCCGATGCAAAAGCTTGTTGTCATTACAGAAAAAGAACTGTTCCATAAAAAGGTGAAAAAGTCGCGACGCAAGCAAAAGTTATCAAATGCCGAGCGAATTAAAAGCTATTCCGAACTAAAAGTTGGGGATTATGTTGTTCATGTAAACCATGGTATTGGTAAATTTTTAGGAATAGAAACACTAGAGATTAATGGTGTTCATAAAGATTACTTAAATATTAAATATCAAGGAAATGATAAATTATACGTTCCAATTGAACAAATTGATCAAGTTCAAAAATATGTAGGGTCGGAAGGTAAAGACCCGAAAGTTTACAAACTTGGTGGTAATGATTGGAAAAAGGTGAAAACAAAGGTAGAAAAATCTGTACAAGATATTGCAGATGATTTGATTAAATTATATGCAGAACGTGAGGCGTCAAAAGGATATGCGTTTACACCAGATACTGCAGAACAACGGGAGTTTGAATCTTCTTTCCCATATCAAGAGACAGAAGATCAATTGCGCTCCATTGAAGAGATTAAAAAAGATATGGAACGCAGTCGACCAATGGATCGTCTTCTTTGTGGTGATGTTGGTTATGGAAAGACAGAAGTAGCGATTAGGGCGGCCTTTAAAGCGATTATGGATGAAAAACAGGTTGCAATTTTAGTACCGACAACCATTCTTGCGCAACAACACTATGAAACAATTCGAGAGCGTTTTCAAGACTATCCGATTAACATCGGGTTATTAAGTCGTTTCCGTACTCGTAAAGAACAAAATGAAACGATTAAAGGATTGAAAGATGGGACTGTCGATATTGTTATTGGGACACATCGTATCTTATCTAAAGATGTAACATATAAAGACTTAGGCCTTCTTATTATTGATGAAGAACAACGATTTGGTGTTACGCATAAGGAAAAAATTAAGCAATTGAAGGCAAATATTGATGTTTTAACGTTAACAGCAACTCCAATTCCACGTACACTTCATATGTCTATGCTTGGAGTACGGGATTTATCGGTTATTGAAACACCGCCAGAAAATCGTTTCCCAGTACAAACGTATGTAGTGGAATATAACCCTGCACTAATTCGGGAAGCGATAGAAAGAGAACTTGCCCGAGGTGGTCAAATTTACTTCTTATATAATCGTGTAGAGGATATTGAAAGAAAAGCAGATGAAATTTCTATGTTAGTTCCAGAGGCCCGTGTAACATATGCACATGGGAAAATGAATGAAAGTGAACTTGAATCTGTCATGTTGTCATTTTTAGAGGGACAATATGATGTTCTAGTAAGTACAACAATTATTGAAACGGGCGTTGATATTCCCAATGTAAATACATTAATCGTGTATGATGCAGA
Source organism: Bacillus cereus group sp. BfR-BA-01360 (assembly GCF_022663595.1). Classification (NCBI taxonomy): domain Bacteria; kingdom Bacillati; phylum Bacillota; class Bacilli; order Caryophanales; family Bacillaceae; genus Bacillus; species Bacillus cereus group sp. BfR-BA-01360. The sequence continues at coordinate 25,135 of NZ_JAKUFV010000029.1, read as the reverse complement.
TCGTATGGGATTATCACAGTTGTATCAGCTTCGTGGCCGAGTTGGTCGTTCAAATCGTGTTGCTTATGCATATTTTGCATACAAGCGCGACAAAGTGTTATCTGAAGTTGCTGAGAAGCGCCTGCAAGCAATTAAGGAATTTACGGAGCTTGGATCAGGCTTCAAAATTGCAATGCGAGATTTATCTATTCGTGGTGCAGGGAATTTATTAGGAGCGGAACAACATGGATTTATTGATTCGGTTGGATTTGATCTATATTCCCAAATGTTAAAAGATGCCATTGAACAAAGAAAAGGAAAACAGGGCATTGAAAATACAATTGATGTTGAAATTGATTTAGAAGTAGATGCATATTTACCGGATAGCTATATATCAGATAGTAAACAAAAAATTATGATGTACAAACAATTTAGAGGTGTTTCTACACTTGAAGATATTGAAGAATTACAAGAAGAAATGATTGATCGATTTGGTGATTATCCGCAAGAGGTAGGATATTTATTACAAATTGCAAATATTAAAGTGTTGGCAATGAAAGAGCAGATTGAATTAATTAAACAAACGAAGTCTGAGGTGACATTCTTATTCTCGGAACAAGCAAGTCAAAATATTGATGGTGGAAAACTATTTATGCTTGGAAATAAATTTGGACGTATGATTGGACTTGGAATGGAAGGACCACACTTGAAAGTTAGTATGAAAATAAATGGATTAGAAACATCAAAATGGTTAACGATTGCTGAAAATTTATTAAAAGGCTTACCAGACGTGAAGAAAGAGACAATAAATGCTTAAAATAAAATAAAAAATGCAATTCGGCGTGCATAGAAGAACTAATGTGTAAAATACTATGTTTAACAGTTGGTGATTTTTACATGAACAGGTAATTTCACCACTTTCATCATCAGTAGAAAGAGAGGCAGCATTAGAATGAAAGCAACTGGAATCGTACGTCGAATTGATGATTTAGGTAGGGTGGTAATTCCAAAAGAAATCCGTAGAACTTTACGTATTCGCGAGGGAGATCCACTAGAAATATTTGTTGATCGCGATGGAGAAGTGATTTTAAAAAAATATTCTCCAATTAGTGAATTAGGTGATTTTGCAAAAGAATATGCAGATGCTTTATATGATAGCTTAGGACATAATGTACTCGTATGTGATCGAGATTCCGTTATTGCTGTAGCGGGGGTATCTAAAAAAGAATACTTAAATAAAAGCATCGGTGATTTAATTGAAAGGATAATGGAAGAAAGAAAGTCTGTTATTATGACAGATGAAAGTGAAATTTCAATTATTGAAGGGGTAACTGAAAAGGCTCATTCTTATACGATTGGTCCTATTGTCGCCAATGGAGATCCAATTGGAGCTGTTATCATTTTCTCGAAGGATACAGTTATAACTGAGGTAGAGCATAAAGCTGTAGATACTGCTGCAGGCTTTTTAGCTAAGCAAATGGAGCAATAAGCAATATAACCATTTATAAATAATAACCTTTCCTAATTAGAATTTTTCCTTATTAGAAAATATAACTGTTGTGTGAAGATAAATATTTATAAAAAGGGTAGCTACTTTTGCTACCTTTTTTATATTCCTCGTATATTTATTATTTTTTATCCGCTCAGGATGAGATTGTTTCAAATAGAATTCTGCTTTTTTCTTTGTGATATAATACGGAAGATGAGAATAGAAAAGGAGTTTTCTCGTATGGAAGCGAAGAAGTATCAAGCCTTTTGGCGCGGGGCAATTATATTGACAGTTGCCAGTTTTGTTACAAAAGTGTTAAGCGCCTTTTACCGTATTCCATATCAAAATATAGCGGGGGATATCGGGTTTTATATTTATCAGCAGATTTACCCCTTTTATGGATTTTGCCTAATCCTAGCTACGTATGGTTTTCCAATCATTATTTCTAAGATGATAGCGGAACGTTTGGAACAAGGTAGGCGAAAGGAAGCAGAAGAAATCATTTGTGTTTCTTTTTGGTTCTTATTAGGAATTGGTAGCCTTGGCTTTTTCACTTTATTTTTTGGTGCTCATACTATTGCGTTAGTGATGGGAGATATACAACTATATAAATTGCTGAGAGTTATTTCGTTTTCGTTTTTATTGATGCCTTTTTTATCTGTAGCAAGAGGATACTTTCAAGGATTTAATGAGATGATGCCGACAGCTGTTTCGCAGGTAATGGAACAAAGTGTTCGTGTATCTATTATTGTATTGTTATCATTATTTCTTATAGCTCATGGATTTGATTTATATACAGTTGGGGCTGGAGCAATGTTTGGATCAGTTGCTGGTGGGCTGATTGGTATGATTATACTGCTTCTTTATATGCGCCAAGATTTCCAATCAATTTTCTTGCAAAGATGGAAAAGGATTCGAAATAAAAAAGCCATAATTCGTATGCTCTTTTGGCAAGGAATTGGTATTTGTGTAAGTAATTTAGTTTTAATTTTTATTCAAATGGCAGATTCCCTCTCTTTTTATACTTTGCTTATTCATGCTGGAGAACCAGCAGAAATCGCTAAAATGTTAAAAGGGGTTTATGATAGAAGTATTCCGTTAATGCAGCTTGGGACAGTTGTAACGACATCGTTCTCGCTTTCGCTTATTCCGCTTATTACAGCGGCAAGAACAAGAGGAGATTACGTATTTATTAGAGAAAAGGTAAAGTTGGCGATAAAAATAACGATTGTCATTGGACTTGCAGCAGCAGTTGGACTAGCTTGCATTATAAAGCCAACCAATATGATGTTATTTGAGAATAGTAATGGGTCAGGTGTATTAGCGATTTTAGCTATATCCATTTTATTTAGTTCATTATCTATTACAACTGCGTCTATTTTACAAGGATTAGGGCAAACGTTAAAGCCAGCGCTTTTTGTTGTACTAGGAAGTTGTTTAAAGGTAGTACTTAATTATATATTGATGCCATATATAGGAATAGCAGGGGCTGCGATTGCAACTGTACTAGCACTTCTTAGTATCGCATTGTTAAACGGTGGTTTACTTGTTCGAATTGTAGACGAAGCACTTATTGAAAAGCGGCAATTGACGAAAGTAATGATTAGCGGTATAGGTATGGCTGTTACATTGATGGTTTTTATAAATATATTTGAAAGCTTAGGTCATATGAGCCGAATTTTTGCATCAGTTGAGGCCTTATTAGGAGTAGGAGTTGGCGTTCTTATATACGGATTTTTCATTTTGAAAATGTCTGTTTTTACAAAAGAAGAACTGGGAACTTTTATGAAGCAAGATAAAATAAAAGATTCCTTGAAGAAGAGTGGATAGAGGTGACTTCTGTGAGTGGAGTAATTACAGTGTTAGGATTAGGAGCTGGTGAGTTAGACCAGCTAACAATGGGTGTATATAAAAAGATAAAAGAAGCATCGCATATGTATGTGCGCACAAAAGAACACCCTGTGATTGAAGAATTAGAAAAAGAAGGGATTCAGTACACAGCTTTTGATCATATATATGAAGCGCATGATACATTTGAAATTGTATATGAAACAATTGTAAAAGAACTGCTAGAAAAAGCGCAAAATACGGAAATTATTTATGCGGTACCCGGTCATCCGCTTGTTGCAGAAAGAACCGTTCAATTACTATTAGAAAAGGGAAAACAAGAGCAAGTTGAGATTCGGATTGAAGGTGGACAAAGCTTTCTCGATCCGATGTTTTCTAGCTTGAAAATTGATCCGATTGAGGGATTTCAATTTGTTGATGCTACCTCATTTGAACGCGGGCAATTGGAATTGCGACACCATTTGATTTTTTGTCAAGTATATGATGTATTCGTCGCATCGGATGTAAAGTTGACATTAATGGAAATGTTGCCTGATGAATATGAGGTATATATTGTAACAGCGGCAGGGACATCTTTTGAAGAAGTGAAAAAAGTACCGTTATATATGTTAGATCATGAGACAAGGCTGAACAATTTAACGAGTGTGTATGTACCTCCAGTGAAAGAACGGAAAGTGTTGTATCAACAATTCGATGTGCTGCGCGAAATTATTGCGGAACTTCGCGGGCCAAATGGTTGCCCTTGGGATAAAAAACAAACACATCAATCCTTAAAGAAATACTTAATAGAAGAAGCATATGAAGTATTAGAGGCAATTGATGAAGAAGACGATGATCACTTAGTTGAAGAGCTTGGTGATGTATTATTACAAGTTATGCTTCATGCTCAAATTGGAGAAGATGAAGGGTGGTTCTCTATCGATGACATCATTCAAACGCTATCTGAGAAAATGGTGCGTCGTCATCCACATGTATTTGGTGAAGTAGATGTTAAAGATGAGGAGGACGTTCTTTCAAATTGGGAAGAAATTAAGAAGAAAGAAAAAGGAAATGTAAGAGAGTCTGTTTTAGCAGGTATACCGAAAGGCTTACCGCAACTAATGCGTGCTTATGAAATCCAAAAGAAGGCAGGGAAAGTTGGATTTGATTGGGCTGATGTTCAGCCGATGAAAGAGAAAGCATTAGAGGAATGGGAAGAGTTTCAACAAGAAGTAGAGAAAATGGATCGAGAAAAAATGTTAGGTGAGTTTGGTGATGTATTGTTTGCATTTGTTAATATAGCTCGCTATTATAATTTAAATCCAGAAGAAGCACTTCATGTTACAAATGAAAAATTTATGCGCCGCTTTTTATATATGGAAGCAAAAATAGCTGAGATGAATAAAGAAATACAACAATTCACATTAGAACAATTAGACGTTTTGTGGGAGGAAGCAAAACAAGTAGAGAATAAATAGGGGGAAATGAGATGCGCTTAGATAAATTTTTAAAAGTATCACGTTTAATTAAGAGAAGAACATTGGCAAAAGAAGTGGCAGATCAAGGACGAATTTCAATTAATGGACAAGTTGCAAAAGCAAGTTCAGTTGTGAAGGTAGAAGATGAACTTACAATTCGATTTGGTCAAAAAGTAGTAACTGTGAAAATAAATGAGTTAAAAGAAACGACGAAAAAAGAAGATGCTGCTAATATGTATACTGTCATTCGTGAAGAAAAAGTAAAAGCTGAAGAAGGCTTGTTCTAAATTTATTTCTCCCCTCATACATTACTATTAGCTAATATCAAGCTATGGGGGGATTCTTCGTGAATAATAGTTATTCAACTATATCTTCTAACCAGCAAAACGGGTCTGTAGAGCATGATATTATTATGCGTGGGAGACGTGTAATTGATATTACCGGTGTAAAACAAGTAGAGAGTTTTGATAGTGAAGAATTTTTGTTAGAGACTGTCATGGGGTTTTTAACGATTCGTGGTCAAAATTTGCAGATGAAAAATTTAGATGTTGAAAAAGGGATTGTATCCATTAAAGGGAAAATTTATGAGATGCTTTATATTGATGAGAATCAAGGGGAGAAAGCTAAAGGCTTCTTTAGTAAGTTGTTTAAATGAGTCTAACGGTGCAATTGTATACAATGCTTTCGATGATTGGGATGGGCGCTTGGATTGGTGCGTCTTTAGATACATACCAACGTTTTTTAAAACGCCAACAGCGTAAACGATGGATTGTATTTATGAATGATATACTATTTTGGATTGTCCAAGCACTATTTGTCTTTTATATATTATTACTTGTAAATGAAGCAGAACTGCGTGTTTATGTATTTGTTGCGTTACTATGTGGTTTTGCTGCATATCAAAGTCTACTGAAATCATTGTACATGAAGGTATTGAACTTTCTCATTTACATTTCTATGCAAATGATTCAATTTGCTATTCAAATGATTAAACAGCTCTTGATCAAGCCGGTTGTTGTCATGACGCAGCTTATGATTGCACTTATATTATTTTTATTTCGCATGCTACTTTCTGTCGGACATGTTTTATGGAAGTTCTTGACTTTAATCGTACTTTTTGTGTGGAAAGTTTTTTTCTGGCCTTTTCGATTTATTGCGTCACTCATATGGAAACTTCTCCCTAACCATGTTAAACTTTTTATAGAGAAATATGCGGGACTCCTAGAATATTTGAAGAAATGGAAAGAATATATTTTCAAGATATGGAGGCAGCTAAAACAGAAGTTAGGGGGACCTCGGAAATGAGGGAACTGAAACAAAGAGTGATTGAAAAAAAGAATCCAAATTCTGTAAGGGAACATATAATACAAACAAATGACAACAGGAAGCGACTTTATCGCCGTTTAACGGTTTTTCTTGTTTTTGCTTTTACAATTATTGTAAGTGTTAGTGTAACATTTTATCAGCAAAATAGTTCTATTAAAGCTCGAGAAGCAAAGGTTGAAGACATGAAGAAGGAATTGGAAGCACTAACGAAGGAAGAAAAAAAATTAAAAAGTGATATTCAAAAGTTGAATGATGAAGAGTATGTTTTAAAGATTGCTAGAAGGGATTATTTCTTCTCTGGAAAAGGAGAGATAATTTTTCCTGTTTCTAAGTAGAGTATGTCTTATTGACACTATATTTTAGGATTATATATAATAAAGTAAAATTTGACTTTTTAACCACTAAGGAGGAGCATTTTTTTTATGTCAATTGAGGTAGGCAGCAAGTTACAGGGTAAAGTAACAGGTATTACAAATTTTGGGGCTTTTGTGGAGCTGCCAGAAGGCTTAACAGGTCTTGTTCATATTAGTGAAGTTGCTGATAATTATGTAAAAGATATTAATGATCATTTAAAAGTTGGCGACGAAGTAGAAGTAAAAGTTATTAATGTTGAAAAAGATGGGAAAATTGGCCTGTCTATAAAGAAAGCTAAAGAACGTGAAAAAACTGAGGGCGATCGTCCACGCGGTGAACAACGTTCTGGACGTCCACAACGCAATCGCTCTTTTAACAGAGATAACCGTGGTAATGATAGCCGCAACCAGAAAGAAACGTTTGAGCAAAAAATGGCACGCTTTTTAAAAGATAGTGAAGATCGATTAACTTCTTTAAAGCGTAATACAGAATCTAAACGTGGTGGCCGAGGCGCGCGTCGCGGATAAAACCATTTTATTTCTAACATATAGAGAGGTGCCCGGGGTAATTTACTTAGGGCGCTTTTTTATATGAATATATTTGTGAAAAAAAGAATAAAAAACTTTTTCAAATATGTTGACTTTGAAATGAATTTGATATAAGATACTAATTGTCCGTTAAATAAGACGACATGGCGGTGTAGCTCAGCTGGCTAGAGCGTACGGTTCATACCCGTGAGGTCGGGGGTTCGATCCCCTCCGCCGCTATATTTTAATTTAACGGCCCGTTGGTCAAGTGGTTAAGACACCGCCCTTTCACGGCGGTAACACGGGTTCGAATCCCGTACGGGTCATCTAAAAAAAGATCATGCAAATTTGCATGATCTTTTTTTTATAAATATATTCGATAATTCTACAAAAACACCATTTAATTTCAGGAAAAAATTTATTTTCTATTTTATTTTTTTGGCTATTTGTATATATATAGGTTTATTTTGAATAAAAAGTCGAACGATTATGAGGAGAATATCTGTTGTTTTGACAAAAATCCTAAACATCATCTTTTATAATGACAATAATTAAACTATGCAGGTGGTGTTAAAAATATGCCTAAAGCAGGACGGGATACAATGAATACAAGTGTATTAGCGATGGGTGATGGTCAGTTTAGCGCAATAAGGTGGACAAGTAAGGTGAGGATGAAGTTGGAGCATGTATTCTTTAGATGGGGGTTTGTAATCGTTTTAATCGGCTTTCTTTTAGGACGAGCATATATATTAACGAATATTTTACCATTCGCATTACCGTTTTTTGCTGCTGTATATGTAATGAAACGAGATAAGATGGCACTTGCGTTTTTAGCTCTTATGGGTGGAGCGCTTTCTGTTTCGATAGATAATTTACTTTTTACTTTTTCATCTATTTTTACTTTCTTCATTTATAATATCTTCTTTAAGCGATTTACACGCAAAACTGTTGGACTTGTACCATTTCAAGTTTTTATCTCCGCATTAACCGCACATCTTATTGTTGTTTATTTCGCACAACAAACAGTTACCATGTACGATTTGCTTGTAAGTACAATAGAAGCAGGACTTAGTTTTGTATTGACGATGATTTTTTTACAAAGCGTTCCGTTGTTAACAGAAAGAAGGGGAAAGCAACAAGCCTTAGAAACCGAAGAAATTGTTTGCTTGATTATATTATTAGCGTCTGTACTTACAGGTACAACAGATTGGTTTATTTATGACGCTTCTATTCAGCATATTTTTACGAGATATTTAGTATTATTGTTTGCCTTCGTTGCAGGAGCAGCGACTGGTTCAACAGTGGGTGTTGTAACTGGATTGATATTAAGTTTGGCGAATGTATCCAGCCTATCCCAACTTAGTTTATTAGCCTTTTCTGGATTGCTTGGAGGATTGTTAAGAGAAGGAAAGCGAATTGGAGTAAGTTTAGGGTTATTGATTGGTACAAGCTTAATTACATTGTATGTAGATAAACAAACAAGTATTATTACAACGTTAATAGAATCCGGTATAGCAATTGTGTTGTTTATGTTAACACCAAAAACAATAATAGATCGAATTGCTAAGTTTATGCCAGGGACACAAGAACATTCGCAGGATCAGCAGCAATATTTACGGAGAATGCGTGACGTTACAGCAAATAAAATTAATCAGTTTGCAAATGTATTTTCCGCATTGTCAAATAGTTTTTCGGTGTATGGATATGTAGGAGAAGAAGATAAAGAGGAAGAAGCAGATTTGTTTTTAAGTACCGTTACTGCGAAAACATGTCAAACTTGTTTTAAGAAAGATCAATGTTGGGTTGTGAATTTTGATAAGACGTACGATTATATGAAACAGATTATGGACGAAACCGAGGCTGGGACACTTCAACATAATCGTAAATTAGTTCGTGAGTGGGACAAGTATTGTGTAAGAGGAAAGAAAGTGACGGATTTAGTAGGGAGTGAATTAGATCATTTTTATGAAGGGCAAAAATTGCGAAGACAAATGAAGGAAAATCGTAGAATTGTTGCGGAGCAGCTACTAGGTGTTTCAAAGGTCATGGAGGACTTTGCGAAAGAAATTCAGAAAGAAAGAGAGAATCATCAAGCACAAGAAGAACAAATTTTACAAGCATTACGAGATTTTGGTGTTGAGATAGAGCATGTGGATATTTATTGTTTAGATAGGGGAAGTATCGATATTGAAATGATGATTCCAGCTATGTCTAACGAGCATGGAGAATGCGAAAAGTTAGTTGCCCCAATGCTTTCTGATATTTTAAAAGAGAATATTGTTGTTAAACATGAAGAGCGATCTGCTTATCCAAATGGTCATAGTCTTATCTCATTTGGGTCTGCAAAAACATTTTCACTTGATACAGGACTTGCCACAGCAGCTAAGGGGGGAGGATTTGTATCTGGAGACTCTTATGCAATGATGGATTTAAGTGTAGGAAAATATGCTCTAGCCATAAGCGATGGAATGGGTAATGGACAAAGAGCTCATATGGAAAGTAAGGAGACGGTAAAACTACTACACAAAATATTGCAATCTGGTATTGATGAGGAGATTGCAATTAAAGCTATTAATTCGATTCTTTCTTTAAGAACAACTGAAGAAATGTTTACGACGCTTGATTTAGCTATGGTAGATTTGCGAGATGCGAGCGCTAAGTTTTTAAAAATTGGTTCAACACCAAGCTTTGTGAAGCGTGGAAATAACATTATAAAAATAGAAGCAAGTAATTTACCGATGGGGATTATTGAGGATGTTGAAGTAGATGTTGTAGGTGAACAACTAAAAACAGGGGATATTCTCATTATGATGAGCGATGGGATTTTCGAAGGGGCGCAACATGTTGAAAATCATGAAGTATGGATGAAGCGTAAAATTAAAGAGCTGCAAACAGATGATCCACAAGAGATTGCTGACATTATTATGGAAGAAGTCATTCGCTCGGGTGATGGGTATATTCATGATGATATGACAATTGTAGTTGCAAAGGTGAAGAAAAATATGCCAAAATGGGCTACAATTCCCATTGTAGGTATGCAGGCGCAATAGTAAATTGTCGTAAGGCCTAGAAGCTCTAGGCCTTTTTGTATGAGAGAAATATGGTTTTTATTGTAATAAAGGATGTAAGATAAAAAATGATTTTTGTACATCTTTTTTTTGCACAAAGTTTGTAAAAGTTGTACCATTATAATCAAGGTAAAGTATGTTATTGTTTGGCTTTAATGAAGGGTGAATGCGAAGTTGAAAAATTCATTTGTTGAAAAAGTGGATAGATTTGCAAAGCAGCATGGTGTATTAGAGGAACATTCAACCATTGTTGTAGGAGTTTCAGGAGGACCTGACTCCTTAGCTCTACTATATTATTTGTTAGAAAAAAGAGAAGCGAAGAATTTAACAATTGTTGTCGCGCATGTAGATCATATGTTTAGAGGAGATGAATCCTACGAAGATTTACAATTTGTAGAAAATCTTTGCCATGAACTTGGGATTCTTTGTGAAACGATAAGAATTAATGTTTTGCAATATCAACAGCAACATGGAATGAATGCGCAGGTAGCTGCAAGGGAATGTCGATATGCATTTTTGGAAAGAATAATGAGGAAATATGATGCAGGATATGTCGCGCTTGGTCATCATGGAGATGATCAAGTAGAAACGATTCTGATGCGTCTCGTGCGCGGGAGTACTCCGCAAGGATATGCTGGTATTGCTGTGAAGCGCCCTTTTCATAATGGATATTTAATTAGGCCTTTATTGGCAGTGACAAAGGAAGAAATTTTAGATTACTGCGACCAGTTAGGCATTATGCCGCGTATAGATTCAAGTAATAAAAAAGAAGTATATACAAGAAATCGACTACGTAAGTATGTTTTGCCTTATTTAAAAGAAGAAAATCCTCAGGTGCATGAGCACTTTCAAAAATTTAGTCAGCTTATGCAAGAGGATGAGGCCTATTTGCAGGAATTAGCTTTTGAAAAGATGAATAAAGTAATTACGAAAAAAAGTGATAAATATCTTGTCTTATCAATTCCTGCCTTTGAATCCTTGTCTATGCCTTTACAAAGGAGAGGGATTCAACTAATATTAAACTATCTTTATGAATATAAGATTCCATCTTCGCTTTCTTCTATACATATTGACAAAGTAATTGCGTTTTTCAAACGGATACAACCATCAGGATCGCTAGATTTCCCAGAAGGTTTAAAAATTGTTCGTTCATATGAAGAATGCAGTTTCCGATTTGAACAAGAAATTGTTACCCCTTTTTCTGAAGTTTTATCCATACCTGGTGCAGTTACATTAGCGAATGGAGATAAGCTTATAGCAGAAGTAATAGAGGAAATACCGAGTGACATGAATGAAATGGTATTTGTCGCTAAGTATAATGATATGTCATATCCTCTTTTGGTTCGCTCTCGAGAAAATGGAGATCGTATGTCAATACAAGGTATGAGCGGCACAAAAAAGATAAAAACTATCTTTATCGAAGCGAAAGTACCAAAGGAAAAAAGAGAAGAATGGCCGATTGTTTGTGATGCAAGTGGAAACATTATTTGGGTTCCCTTGTTGAAACGATCTGCATTTGCTATTTCGCCAAAAGTAGCAAACAAAGATAAATATATAATTATTCACTACAAAAGCAAGGAGTCTTCCGGGAGGATAATGAAATGATGAATCAAGATATTGAAAAAGTATTAATTTCTGAGGAGCAAATACAGGAAAAGGTGCGCGAACTAGGTGCAATCATTGCGGAGGAGTATAAGAATACCGTACCTCTTGCAATCGGTGTATTAAAAGGGGCAATGCCTTTTATGGCAGATTTATTAAAGAGAACAGATACATATCTTGAAATGGATTTTATGGCTGTATCTAGTTACGGTCATTCTACAGTTTCAACAGGTGAAGTGAAGATTTTGAAAGACCTTGATACTTCTGTAGAAGGTCGCGATATTTTAATCGTTGAAGATATTATTGATAGCGGTCTGACATTAAGCTACTTAGTAGATTTATTCAAATATCGTAAAGCAAAATCTGTAAAAATTGTTACGCTTCTAGATAAGCCAACTGGTCGAAAAGTAGACCTTAAAGCGGATTATGTTGGATTTACTGTTCCACATGAATTTGTTGTAGGCTACGGTTTAGATTATAAAGAGCAATATCGTAATCTGCCTTATGTAGGAGTATTAAAACCAAATGTTTACTCAAATTAATTAAATACAGGCGTTATAATTGTATAGGAAAGTTTTTCTATGTTACGATTTACTATAGTGTTTATGCCGTGAGAGGAGGTTAGGAATGAATCGTATCTTCCGTAATACCATCTTTTATTTACTGATATTCTTAGTAGTAATTGGAATCGTGAGCTTTTTCAATGGTTCAACGCAAAAAACGACGTCAGTTAGCTACGACAAATTCATTGCTAGACTTGAACAAGGTGAAGTGCGTAATGTGCAACTTCAACCAAAAAATGGTGTATTTGAAGTAAAAGGACAATTCACTAACTCTAGTCAAGGTGAACAATTCGTTACTTATGCACCTAATACTGAGGAATTACAAAAGAAAATTAATGAGAAGGTGAAAGGAGTAGAAGTGAAGTATCAACCAGCAGAAGAAACAAGTGCTTGGGTGACATTCTTTACTTCAATCATTCCGTTTGTTATTCTCTTCATTTTATTCTTCTTCTTACTAAACCAAGCACAAGGCGGCGGTAGTCGTGTTATGAACTTTGGTAAAAGTAAGGCGAAGTTATATAATGACGAAAAGAAAAAAGTACGCTTCAGAGATGTAGCTGGAGCTGACGAAGAAAAGCAAGAACTTGTTGAGGTTGTTGAATTCTTGAAAGATCCTCGTAAGTTCGCTGAAGTAGGTGCTCGTATTCCGAAAGGGGTTCTATTAGTTGGACCTCCAGGTACTGGTAAAACATTGCTTGCACGTGCTGTTGCAGGTGAAGCTGGCGTGCCATTCTTCTCTATTAGTGGTTCTGATTTCGTAGAGATGTTCGTTGGTGTCGGTGCTTCTCGTGTGCGTGATTTATTTGAAAATGCAAAGAAAAATGCACCTTGTATCATTTTTATTGATGAAATTGATGCAGTAGGTCGTCAACGTGGCGCGGGTCTTGGCGGTGGTCATGATGAGCGTGAACAAACGTTAAACCAACTTCTTGTAGAAATGGATGGATTCGGTGCGAATGAAGGTATTATTATCATCGCCGCGACAAACCGTCCAGATATTCTTGACCCAGCGTTATTACGTCCAGGACGTTTTGACCGTCAAATTACAGTGGATCGTCCAGATGTGAATGGACGTGAAGCAGTATTGAAAGTACATGCTCGTAATAAACCGCTTGATGAAGATATCGATTTAAGAGCGATTGCAACTCGTACGCCAGGATTCTCTGGTGCAGATCTTGAGAACTTATTAAACGAAGCGGCATTAGTGGCTGCGCGTCAAAATAAGAAGAAAATTGACATGTCTGATATTGATGAAGCAACGGATCGAGTTATTGCAGGTCCAGCTAAGAAAAGTCGTGTTATTTCTGAAAAAGAACGAAATATTGTTGCCTTCCACGAAGCAGGACACACTGTCATTGGTGTTGTGCTGGATGAGGCAGATATCGTTCATAAAGTAACAATTGTTCCTCGCGGTCAAGCTGGTGGATACGCAGTAATGCTTCCAAAAGAAGATCGTTATTTCATGACAAAACCAGAATTGCTTGATAAGATTACCGGTTTACTTGGTGGTCGAGTGGCTGAGGAAATTGTATTTGGTGAAGTAAGTACAGGAGCTCATAACGATTTCCAACGTGCGACTGGTATTGCTAGACGTATGGTAACAGAATTTGGTATGAGTGATAAGTTAGGTCCAATGCAATTTGGTAGTTCGCAGGGTGGTCAAGTGTTCTTAGGAAGAGACTTCCATTCTGAGCAAAACTATAGTGATGCAATTGCACATCAAATTGATATGGAAATGCAAAACATTATGAAAGAATGTTATGCTCGTGCAAAACAAATCCTAACTGAAAAACGAGATAAGCTTGATATTATCGCTAAAACGTTACTTGAAGTAGAAACGTTAGATGCGGAGCAAATCAATCATTTATATGAACATGGTACTTTACCTGAGCGTAAAAAATCATCTGAAAGTGATGTAAAGGTAAACATTACGATGAAAAAAGATGATGAAAATGCAGAGGATGAAGGTGAAACGAAGGAGTGACGATCGTCACTCCTTTTTATTTTGGATATGTGACCATACAGGTACATATATTTTAGAGTTGCGCATATTAAAAATTGAAATGATGAACAATCTTTTTGTAAAATGGGGAAGATGGAGAAGCCGACTATATGGGTATGTGTGATATGATGGCATTATAAGTTTTGTACATACTACACAAATATAGATTAAATAAGATAAGTGGTGAGAATATGATTTTTGTATTGGATGTAGGGAATACAAATGCGGTACTTGGCGTGTTTGAGGAAGGGAAGCTTTGTCAGCATTGGCGTATGGAAACAGACCGTCATAAAACAGAAGATGAATATGGCATGCTGATAAAGCAACTTCTTGAGCATGAAGGTCTTTCCTTTGGAGATATAAAAGGGATTATTGTTTCTTCTGTTGTACCACCAATTATGTTTGCTTTAGAGCGTATGTGTGAGAAGTATTTTAAAATTAAACCGCTTGTAGTAGGCCCAGGAATCAAAACAGGCTTAAATATAAAATATGAGAACCCGCGTGAAGTTGGGGCGGATCGCATTGTAAATGCTGTAGCTGGTATTCAATTATACGGAAGCCCACTTATTATTGTTGATTTTGGTACAGCTACTACATATTGCTATATTAACGAAGAGAAACATTATATGGGTGGTGTGATTACACCTGGAATTATGATTTCTGCAGAAGCTTTATATAGCCGAGCTGCCAAGCTTCCTCGTATTGAAATAACAAAACCAAGTAGCATTGTTGGTAAAAATACTGTAAGTGCAATGCAAGCGGGAATTCTTTATGGGTATGTTGGACAAGTAGAAGGTATTGTGAAGCGTATGAAAGAAGAAGCTAAGCAAGAACCTACTGTAATTGCGACAGGAGGATTAGCAAAATTGATTGCTGAAGAATCTAATGTAATTGATATTGTCGATCCATTTTTAACATTAAAAGGTTTATACATGTTATATGAGCGTAATGCAATTTTACAACATGAGAAAGGTGAATAAATTATGAAAGATTATTTAGTAAAAGCGTTAGCGTTTGATGGGGAAGTCCGTGCATATAGTGTGCGTACAACAAATATGGTCAGTGAAGCGCAAAGACGACATGATACATGGAGAACAGCTTCTGCTGCACTTGGGCGTTCTTTGACAGCTGGTGCAATGATGGGGGCCATGTTAAAAGGGGAGCAAAAATTAACAATTAAAGTAGAGGGGAATGGCCCAATTGGTCCGATTGTCATCGATGCGCATGCGAATGGTGATGTGCGCGGATATGTAACAAATCCACATGTTGATTTTGAATCAACAGAACAAGGGAAATTGAGAGTATATCAAGCGGTAGGTACAGAAGGGAATGTAACAGTAATTAAAGATATCGGTATGCGTGAACCGTTTATTGGACAGTCTCCGATTGTATCAGGTGAACTAGGAGAAGATTTTACGTATTATTTTGCTGTCTCTGAACAAACTCCTTCTTCAGTAGGGGTTGGTGTTCTTGTGAATGGTGATGATAGTATATTAGCAGCGGGCGGTTTCATTTTGCAAATTATGCCGGGAGCGCAAGAAGAGACAATTTCATTTATTGAAGAGCGTCTACAAAAAATCCCTCCTGTTTCAACAATGATTGAAAAAGGACTTTCTCCTGAAGGGATTTTAAATGAGATATTAGGAGAAGAAAACGTAAAAGTGTTAGAAACGATGGACGTACAATTTAATTGTACATGTTCACGAGAGCGTATTGAAAGTGTGCTGATTAGTTTAGGTAAGGCAGAATTAGAACAAATACGTGGGGAAGAAGAGGAAACTGAAGTACATTGTCATTTTTGCAATGAGCGATATAAATTTTCTAAAGATGATATTAAACAGTTAATTGAAACACTATAATATGAGTAATATATAGAGATAACATGTTGTTTAAATAGATTGACAAATGAAGAATTTTCTGACAAGATATTAATGTGGAGAAAACCAATAAAAATACTCGGTGTTAGGAGTGACAGGAATGCGAGTGGCACAATCAGTTTCAGAATTAATCGGGAAAACGCCGATCGTTAAGTTGAACCGCATCGTAGAGCAAGACAGTGCAGATATATATTTAAAATTAGAATTTATGAATCCTGGAAGTAGCGTGAAAGATCGTATTGCATTATCTATGATCGAAGCTGCTGAGAAAAAAGGTTTATTAAAAGAGGGCGATACAATCATTGAGCCAACAAGTGGTAACACAGGGATTGGCTTAGCGATGGTGGCAGCTGCAAAAGGATATAAAGCAATTTTAGTAATGCCGGAGACAATGAGTATGGAACGCCGTAATTTACTTCGAGCTTACGGGGCAGAATTGGTACTAACTCCAGGTTCAGAAGGAATGGGTGGCGCAATTCGTAAGGCGACGGAATTAGCAAAAGAGAACGGTTATTTCATGCCACAACAATTCCAAAATCCAGCAAACCCAGAAATTCATCGTTTAACAACAGGTCCAGAAATTGTTGAGCAGATGGGTGACCAATTAGATGCATTTATCGCAGGAATTGGTACTGGCGGCACAATTACTGGTGCTGGGGAAGTATTAAAAGAAACGTATAAAGACATTAAAATTTATGCAGTCGAGCCAGCAGACTCTCCTGTACTATCGGGTGGAAAACCAGGTCCACATAAAATCCAAGGAATTGGAGCTGGATTTGTTCCGGAAACATTGGACGTAGAAATATATGATGAAATCATTCAAGTGAAGACAGAACAAGCATTTGAATATGCAAGAAAAGTAGCTCGTGAAGAAGGGATTTTAGTCGGTATTTCTTCAGGTGCTGTTATTTATGCTGCAACAGAAGTTGCGAAAAAACTTGGTAAAGGGAAAAAGGTTCTTGTGGTCATTCCAAGTAACGGTGAACGCTATTTAAGTACCCCTCTTTACCAATTTGAATCATAATTTGTGTTGCTAGAAAAAAGCATTCCTGAAAAGGGATGCTTTTTTCTTTTGGAAATAGGAAAAGAGTGAATGACTAGAAAACTTCATGTAAAATAAGTAGTAAAGTTATTTTATTTTCATTAGCTCTCATGGATGAGTGTTTCATATCAGTTATTGGTGATTTGAGATAATCAGACTAGGGGAGTGGGATAAAAGAAGATGGGGTGTTGATATGCAGCAAAGGAAATCTTTGGCGCTCTCTATTCCATATCATTTTGATTTCTTTAAGCAATATAAGTTTCTCTCTCAGTACAAGACGCAACATATTTTGTTAGAAAGTGGGCGCGGAGGTCGCTATAGTATTGTAGGACTCGATCCTGTAGCGGTCATTCGTGGGAAGAATGAAACGTTGCATATAAGTGAAAATGGTAAGGAAACAATAGAATATGGGAATCCATTAAATTTAATGCAAAAATATATGGAGCAATGGAAAACAGATCACAATCCAGATTATCCGCCATTTCAAGGGGGGGCAATCGGATATTTTAGTTATGATTGTATTCGTTACATTGAGAAATTGCCTTCAATTGCAAAGGATGATGTGGATATACCTGACATATTCTTTCTATTATTTGATGATGTGTTTGTATACGATCATCATGAAAAGGTATTATGGATTATTACGCATTATGTAGAGGAACGTGAAAATGCAGAACAACGCTTGAGAGATTGGGAAGAACTTTGGATGAAGGAAGCCCCTCAAGTGAAAATTCCATTTGAAAGCCAGGCAAACGAAAAAGAAGTTGTAGCTTTCACAGAAGAAGGATTTATACATGCGGTTGAGCGTATTCAAGAGTATATTGGAGCAGGAGATGTGTTTCAAGTGAACCTTTCTACAAGACAAGAAAAAACACTGCAAACACACCCTTTTGAAATTTATACAAGCTTAAGGGAAATCAATCCATCCCCATACATGGGGTACTTAGAACTTGGGGATTTTCAAATTGTGAGCGGCTCACCGGAATTATTAATTAAAAAACAAGGAAATAAGGTGAGTACAAGACCGATTGCAGGAACACGTTCTCGCGGGGATAATGAACAAGAAGATGAAAGATTAGCGAAGGAGCTCATTGAAAATGAAAAAGAACGTGCAGAACATGTAATGCTTGTTGACTTAGAGCGGAATGATTTAGGAAGAGTTTGTGAGTATGGGACAGTTGAAGTGGATGAATTTATGGTAATTGAAAAATACTCGCATGTTATGCATATTGTTTCGAATGTTCGCGGTTTAGTGAGTGAAGATAAGGATGCTTTTGATTTAGTAAGAGCTGTATTTCCTGGTGGTACCATTACGGGAGCGCCTAAAATACGTACAATGGAAATTATAGAAGAGTTAGAACCTGTAAGACGCGGTATTTATACAGGATCAATAGGTTGGATAGGGTACTCTGGAGATATGGAATTAAATATTGTGATTCGAACGTTGCTTGCAAAAGATGGTCAAGCATATGTACAAGCTGGAGCGGGAATTGTCATTGATTCAAGTCCGAAGAATGAGTATAAAGAATCGTTGAAAAAAGCAATCGCTTTATGGCGTGCGAAAGAACGTAGTGAAGAAACGGTTAGGTGAGAGAAATGATATTAATGATCGATAATTATGATTCTTTTACATTTAATTTAGTGCAGTTTCTTGGAGAGCTTGGACAAAAACTTGTCGTAAAGCGTAATGATGAAATTACCATTGCGGATATTGAGAATATGAAACCTGATTTTTTAATGATTTCACCTGGTCCTTGTAGTCCGAATGAAGCTGGTATTAGTATGGCAGTTATTAAACATTTTGCTGGGAAAATTCCTATTTTCGGTGTGTGTTTAGGACATCAATCAATTGCACAAGTATTTGGAGGAGAAGTCGTTCGTGCGGAACGTTTCATGCATGGGAAAACTTCACAAATGTATCATGATGAAAAAACAATCTTTTCTGATATTCCCAATCCATTTACAGCAACTCGTTATCATTCTTTAATTGTAAAGAAAGAGACATTGCCTGAATGTTTAGAAGTAACTTCTTGGACAGAAGAAGGAGAGATTATGGCGCTTCGTCACAAGACATTGCCGATTGAAGGCGTGCAGTTTCATCCGGAATCGATAATGACTTCTCATGGAAAAGAGCTATTGGAAAACTTTATTCAGAAATATAGCTCGAGTGCAGTGTCATGTTAATTTATGTGAATGGTACATATGTAGAAGATACGGAAGCGAAAATCTCTCCGTATGATCACGGGTACCTGTATGGACTTGGTGTTTTTGAGACATTTCGCATTTATAATGGGCATCCGTTTCTATTAGATGATCATTATGAACGTTTAATGGATGCTCTTGCTGCTCTGCAAATCGAATGGGATATGAAGAAAGGAGATATGCTTACTATCCTTAAAGAGTTGCTTTTAAGGAACGAATTAAAGCATGCTTATATTCGTTTTAATGTATCAGCTGGTATAGATGAAATAGGATTACAAACAGGCGTATACAAAAATCCATCTGTCATTGTATTTATCAAACCTTTAACCCCTCCAGATATAGTAGTAGAAAAGGAAGGGGTTATTTTAAAACAGGTGCGAAATACACCAGAGGGAAATTTCCGTTTGAAATCGCATCATTATTTAAATAATATTTTAGGAAAACGTGAAATTGGCAATGCAACGAATAGAGAAGGAATCTTCTTTACGAAGGAAGGTTACGTAGCAGAAGGAATTGTTTCAAATATTTTCTTTGTAAAAGAAGGAGCTTTATATACGCCTTCTCTTCATACAGGAATTCTAAATGGAATTACTCGTGCATTTATTATAAAAGTTGCCCAAATGTTAAATATAAAAGTAAAAGAAGGCTTATTTACAAAAGAAGAATTACTTACAGCGGAAGAAGTGTTTGTAACAAATTCGATTCAAGAAATTGTGCCGCTTCTCCATATAGAAGGAAGAGATTTCCCCGGGAAAGAGGGAGAGATTACAAAAAAATTAATTGGTGTATATGAGATGCATAGAGAGAATCTTTGGAGCCGAAATGAATTGTAGAGGGGAGATATAGAACTTGAAATGGAACTATGATTTGCGCTGTGGTGAATATACATTAAATTTAAATGAAAAAACATTAGTCATGGGGATTTTGAATGTAACACCAGATTCATTCTCTGATGGCGGAAGTTATAATGAATTAGAAACAGCTGTTCGCCATGCGAAGGAAATGGTGAGTTCTGGTGCGGATTTAATTGATATAGGTGGAGAATCAACGCGCCCAGGCTTTGCAAAAGTTTCAGTAGAAGAGGAATTAGCACGTGTATTACCCGTTATACAAGCTGTTTCGAAGAAAGTGAATGTGCCTATTTCTATTGATACTTATAAAGCAGAGGTAGCAAAGCAGGCTATTGAAGCTGGAGCTCACATTATTAATGATATTTGGGGAGCGAAAGCGGAGCCGAAAATCGCAGAAGTAGCAGCTCATTATGATGTACCGATTATTTTAATGCACAATCGCGATCATACAAATTATCGTAATGTAATGTCCGATATGATTGCAGATTTATATGAGAGTGTTAAGATTGCGAAAAATGCAGGCGTACGTGATGAAAACATTATTTTAGATCCAGGTATTGGTTTTGCTAAAACACCTGAACAAAATTTAGAAGTTATGCGTAATTTAGAGCAATTGAATGTATTAGGGTATCCGGTTCTTCTTGCAACTTCAAGGAAGTCTTTTATCGGACATGTTTTAGATTTACCGGTAGAAGAGCGTATTGAAGGAACGGGAGCATCAGTTTGCCTTGGGATTGCTAAAGGTTGTGAAATGATTCGTGTTCATGATGTGAAAGAAATGGCCCGTATGGCAAAGATGATGGATGCAATGATTGGCAAGGGGGGAAAGTGATTGGATAAAATTTATATTCATGATATGGAATTTTACGGCTATCACGGGGTGTTTCCGGAAGAGAATAAATTAGGACAAAGATTTAAGGTAGATTTAACGGTAGAACTAGATTTAAAAAAAGCTGGTGAAAGTGACAACTTAGAGCATTCTGTCAATTATGGAAAGCTGTTTGAATTGTGTAGACAGATTGTAGAAGAACGAACATATAAACTTGTGGAAAGTATAGCGGAAAATATAGCTGCAAATATATTGGAACAGTATGGAAGTGTGATGCGTTGCACAGTAAAAGTTATCAAACCTGATCCTCCCATACC
Organism: Bacillus cereus group sp. BfR-BA-01360; assembly: GCF_022663595.1. NCBI lineage: Bacteria > Bacillati > Bacillota > Bacilli > Caryophanales > Bacillaceae > Bacillus > Bacillus cereus group sp. BfR-BA-01360. The sequence goes on along the minus strand of NZ_JAKUFV010000029.1, from coordinate 3,802 downwards.
AGGACATTATCGTTCTGTAGCGGTAGAAATAACGAGAGAACGAACATGAAAAATACAGTTTATATTGCTTTAGGATCGAATATTGGTGATCGCTATACGTACTTAACGCAAGCAGTTGATTTATTGGATAAGAATTCTAATGTTCAAGTGGAAGATGTTTCGTCAGTCTATGAAACAGACCCAGTGGGATATACAGATCAAAATCGCTTTTTAAATATAGTCATAAAAATTTCTACCAATTTATTGCCGCAAGAACTATTAACAGTAACACAAAAGATTGAGAATGAATTAGGAAGAAAAAGGGAGATAAGATGGGGTCCAAGGACCATCGACCTTGACATTCTACTTTATAATCAAGACAATATTGAAACAGAGAATCTTATTGTTCCGCATCCGCGGATGTTTGAAAGAGCTTTTGTTATCGTTCCGTTGTTAGAAATTAATCAAGATATAGAACAAAATATTTCACGTTCACAAGTAGAAGAAATGAAAAGGCGAGAGGGAGTAACGGTATGGAAGCAGAAAAATGGGGAAGACGCATTCGTGCTTTTCGGAAGTTGAAAGGTTATACGCAAGAAAGCTTTGCGAAGGAATTAGGGGTATCTGTATCAGTTTTAGGAGAAGTTGAGAGAGGGAATAGATCACCTTCTCAAGATTTTGTTGTAGAAGTTGCAAAGACATTGAACATTTCAATAGATGAGTTAATGCCAAAGTAAGGATAATGAAAGGGGCTAGTCGAGTGTTAAAGATTGCAAACATTGAGATGAAGAACCCAGTGGTACTAGCACCGATGGCGGGAGTATGCAATTCTGCATTCCGTTTAACAGTTAAGGAATTTGGTGCGGGATTGGTATGTGCTGAAATGGTAAGTGACAAGGCCATTTTATTTAATAATAAAAGAACATTAGATATGTTATATATTGATGAGAGAGAAAAGCCGCTAAGTCTACAAATTTTTGGCGGCGAGAAAGAGACGCTTGTTGAGGCTGCAAAATATGTAGATCAAAATACAACGGCGGATATTATTGATATTAATATGGGGTGTCCAGTTCCGAAAATTACAAAATGTGATGCGGGAGCAAAGTGGCTTTTAGACCCAAATAAAATATATGAAATGGTAGCAGCAGTTGTTGATGCGGTGGAAAAACCAGTTACGGTTAAAATGCGTATTGGCTGGGATGAAGATCATATCTTCGCAATTGAAAATGCTAGAGCGGTTGAACGTGCGGGAGGTCAAGCTGTAGCAGTTCATGGACGCACGCGTGTTCAAATGTACGAGGGTAAAGCAGATTGGGATATTATTAAACAAGTGAAACAAGCGGTGAATATTCCTGTTATCGGTAATGGTGATGTGGAAACTCCGCAAGATGCTAAGCGTATGCTAGATGAAATTGGTGTAGATGGGGTTATGATTGGGCGTGCAGCGCTTGGAAATCCGTGGATGATTTATCGTACTGTGAAGTATTTAGAAACTGGAGAATTAATGCCAGAACCAACAGCGCGTGAGAAAGTTGATGTATGTATGCTACATTTAGATCGTCTCATCGATTTAAAGAATGAGCATATTGCAGTACGCGAAATGAGGAAGCATGCAGCTTGGTATTTAAAAGGTGTTCGCGGAAATGCGAGAGTGCGCAATGGGATCAATGCTTGTAATACTCGTGAAGATCTTGCTTCACTATTAGGTGCATTTGTAGAAGAGGTAGAAGCGAAACAAGAAAATATTCATATCAGTTGAGAAGCGAGAGGGAATGATTGACATTCTGTCTTTTGCTTCCTATAATTACGTGAAAGAAAGAAGAACTGTCAGTTACTTACTGGCAGTTTTTCTAGTTGGATAGAAAATGATATACTGTATATATTGTAAAATTAAATAGAGCTGGAGTGATATCAATACCATGGATAACATGAACCATGAAGAATTAAACGACCAATTACTTGTTCGTCGTGAGAAACTACATAACTTACGTGAACAAGGTATCGATCCATTTGGTAAACGTTTTGAACGTACACATTCATCAAAAGAGTTACTGAACTTGTATGGAGAGTTCTCTAAAGAAGAATTAGAGGAAAAAGCAATTTCTGTTTCTATTGCTGGGCGCATTATGACAAAGCGCGGTAAAGGGAAAGCTGGTTTTGCGCATATTCAAGATTTACATGGACAAGTTCAAATTTACGTTCGTAAGGATGCTGTTGGAGATGAAGAATATGAATTGTTTAAAACGGCTGATTTAGGTGACTTAGTCGGAATTGAAGGGAAAGTTTTCAAAACAAATGTTGGAGAACTTTCTGTAAAAGCAACATCATTTACTTTATTAACGAAATCTCTTCGTCCACTTCCGGATAAATACCATGGATTGAAAGATATTGAGCAACGTTATCGTCAACGTTACTTAGATCTAATCACAAGTATGGAGAGTCGCGAAACATTTGTTACTCGCAGTAAAATCATCCGTGAAATGAGAAGATATCTGGATGATAATGGCTATCTTGAGGTAGAAACACCAATGATGCATACAATTGCAGGTGGTGCATCTGCTCGTCCGTTCATTACGCATCATAATGCATTAGATATGGAATTATATATGCGTATTGCAATTGAGTTGCATTTAAAACGTCTTATTGTAGGCGGCCTAGAAAAAGTATATGAAATTGGCCGTGTTTTCCGTAATGAAGGTGTATCAACACGTCATAATCCAGAATTTACAATGATTGAATTATATGAAGCGTATGCTGACTATAAAGATATTATGAAACTAACAGAAAATATGATTGCTCATATTGCGAAGCGAGTGTTGGGTACAACAACAATCCAATATGGTGAACATGAAATTAATTTAGAACCAGAATGGACGCGTCTTCATATGGTAGATGCAATTAAACAATATTGTGGAGTGGACTTCTGGAAACCAATGAGCGTGGAAGAAGCGCGTGCATTAGCGAAAGAACATGATGTAGAAATTAAAGATACAATGGAAGTTGGTCACATCATTAACGAATTCTTTGAACAAAAAGTAGAAGAAAAGTTAATTCAACCTACATTTATCTACGGGCATCCAGTAGAAATTTCGCCTCTTGCGAAAAAGAACGATGAGGATTCACGATTTACAGATCGTTTTGAACTATTCATTGTTGCACGCGAACATGCAAATGCATTTACTGAATTAAATGATCCAATCGATCAGAAAGAACGTTTTGAAGCTCAATTAAAAGAGCGTGAACAAGGAAATGATGAGGCGCATATGATGGACGATGATTATATCGAAGCTCTTGAATATGGTATGCCTCCTACTGGTGGATTAGGTATTGGTATTGATCGCCTTGTTATGCTATTAACAAATTCACCATCTATCCGTGATGTATTGTTATTCCCTACAATGCGTCATAAACAAGACTAAGCTTTGGAGATTTCTCCAAAGCTTTTTTTAATCCTACTATTTATAGAGAGTAAGATCTCTTATCTTAAGATTTAAAAAGAAATGAGAAAGGTATTTTTATATAGTGGATTGGTATTGATTTTATACTTTTTTATTAGGTTAAAAATTTTATTAAAAAAACTATTGCATTTTAATAAGCGAACTGATATATTTATATTCGTTGTCACGAGAGACAACGCGAGAAACAAAAAAGAAAACAATTTTTAAATAAAAAAAGTTGTTGACGAAAATGTAACGGAATGTTATATTGGTAAAGTCGCTTCTGCGACAAACAAGTTCTTTGAAAACTGAACGAAACAAACAACGTGAAACGTCAATTTTTATTTATGATGCTAGACAAACTTTATTGGAGAGTTTGATCCTGG
>NZ_JAKUFV010000028.1:0-49433 GCF_022663595.1 Bacillus cereus group sp. BfR-BA-01360 | reverse complement strand
ATGCAAGTTCATTAGAATGTTGTTTGATTGTTGTCTGTGCTTCAGATATCGCTTTTCCTTGTTGTGTTTGCGTTTCTTGAAGTTTAGATACGTTTTGTTTGATAACGTCCGCCGTCTTTTCAACATTTGTTACACGTTTATCAAACGAAGTTTGCGTGTTTTCGACTTTTGTTATGTTTTCCTTGATGCCATTTACGCTTGTTTCTATTTCTGTTGTTTTTTTCGTGAATTCAGCTTTAGAAGTAACCTCTTCAGTAGCTGGTTGCCATGTAGTTCGTATGTTACCTTCTTCAAATTTTGCATGATGAGAATTTAAATTTCCATCAATATTACGTCCGGAATAATAGAATATAATCCGAGTGATATCTTTATCTTTAGTTTTGAATGTAAATGATAGGGGCTCATCTGTATAATCCACATTAATCTTTAATTGTTTTTCTGCACGTAAAGATCTCCACTCTTGCTCCCCATCTGCATAAGTTATTGATGTTTCTACCCCAAACCAAGGATTTTCATTAAGTTTTATCATTTTTCCAGTGAATAGGAAAGAAACAGTAAACGTTTTGTTTCTGTAATTAATCTTATCGGAAAGATCCATATACTTACTGTCCGACCAGATTCCAGTCATATTTTGTTTGTTTAACCCATTTTCAGAGTTACTAGCTAAGTTAGTTGAACCTACGGCAATATTATTCATATTAGTTTGTAGCTGTGTAATTTTTTGCGTATTAGAAGTAGCAGTTTGCTTAATCTCATTGGTCGTCTTTGTAAGTCCGTCTGTTGCGGACTGGATATTAGCAATAGTCTGCTTCGTTCCTTCCACAGTGGACTTAACTGTATTTAGTTTATTGCTAATTTCATTATCCTTCTTGTTTAACGATTCAATAGATTGTTTGAATCCGTCTGCGGTTTGCTCGATTTGAGTCACTTTTTTATTAATGTTACCTTGTTCGTTTTTCACATTAGATATCGTTCTACTAACACCCTCGAGACTTTCTTTTACTTCGTTATACCGTCCTGTCGCTTCATTCTGAACAGCTTGTACTTTTTTATCTAGTTCTTTTTTTGTAGATTCAATATCTTTATTCACTTGCTCAAGTGTTTCTTGCTTCACTGATTCGACGTCTGGAACAACCGGTTCCCAGGTGCCGTTCTTCCACAGCTTTAAGATACCAGGCTTACCGTTTGATATGTCTAACCACAACGTTTTACCGTCTTCTAACCCTGTTTTCGGTGGATTTACGCTTTCAATAATCGTTGTTTGATAGTTTTTTAAGTTTTGTTGTACTTTTTCCGCTAATGTTTTTGCCGCTTCTGATTCTTTACGTGCAAGCTCAATGGTCTTTTTACTTTCTTCTACAACTTTTTCAAGCTGTTCTAACAGTTCTTTATTCGCTTTACTTCCTAAAGAACCAAGAATTTTATTGTATAACTTCCTTAATTCTTCGTTTTGGTCTACAATCTCACGGTAGTCACCAAATGTATATTTATTTTGTGTAGGGTCTGTGAAAGATTCGTCACCAACAATCGCTCTTGCTTCAAGATACAGTTTTGGTGTAAACCCTGTATCTTTAATACGAATCATGTCGCCTTCGCTAATTTCTTCATGTGACAATCCAAATACTTTCGAAATGTCCGCCGCTTCTACTTCGTATGATACAGACGTATTCACACGTTTTTTAAACTCTGTTTCCATGAGAGTCATAAGACGTTTTGGATCCATGTTCTGTTCTTCTGTCTCTGGAGTATAGAACCCAAATTTATGTTGTCCATTCTCGCTCCAACGCTGAAAAGCGTCCGAGTCTGTGATGTAAGGGAGTCCATTATTAATTGATTCAACTGTAATCAATTTGTCTCCCTCACCTCTTACAAAACCAACTAAAGCTGTACAAATATCACGTGAATGTTCAATACGTCTCACACTAACTAAATCTTTGCCGATCATTACCTCTTTACCAGTTTCACGACCACGCTTTTTGACCATGTCGACATACCAGGCAACTACTTGAGAGCCAACTACTTCAACTCGGTATTGGATTTCCAACCCGAATAAAGAAGCGATTTTCTTTAAAAATGTAAGAGGGTCAATAAACTCGTCAATGGTCATCGTGTGGAAGCCTGCGTATTCAGTACGTCCCCGCTTCCATTTCGTTCCCGCTAATGCCATGTCTACAAATTCATCAAGTGTTTTCGATTCAATCTTTTGCGGTTTAATAATTCCAGCCTTCGCTAACAAGACCCATGCACCGGCTGCATGCACAGTAACAGACCTGTCTTTTGAATCCTTTTCAACTTCATTCGAAATCACGTATGGAACAATGCGACCGTCTCGAACTTGCTTCAATACTAAATTTTGTTGTTGTAAAGTTATCGCTTGGTCTGTTCCATCAAATGTAGTGAATTGTAACGTATCTATATTATTTTTGAGTTCCCAGTGACGAATATCGTCCCAATAATCTTTTGGTTGAATAGCTGCAACAATTTGTTCTGTTTTAAAGTCTACGACATGTAAAATTCCGTTCATTTTCATTACCTATATCGCTCCCTAAAGCTGATAGTGGCTTTTCCAACATCGCCCGGCATGATGTCGATTCGGTTATCACCACGTACTACGACTGGAAAATCACTGAAAATGTCTTTGATACCCACTGCGTCCTCACCGTTTATCGTCACCAAACTGTTTTCAGTATCGATAACCACTTTATCTCCTTTATCGAAAATGTACGGCTTTGTGTTTTCTGGTACTTTATTCACTTTCCAAATCTTTAAGTCGTCAATAGACATCACTGAAACAGGATCATTTATATCCCATGCCATAATAGCAATCATCACTTGAGCAACTTTCCGACTTGTCATCGGATTTCCGCTCTCGTCAATCCATCTTTCTACTAATGAAGCATCGTCAATCTCCGTTCCGTCTTTAAATCTTGCTACATATACAGACCATTGATTTCCTCGTCTAGCAACCCTAAGTCTTCCGTAAAATTGATTAAAAGTGTTCGGGTGAGCGCCACTTGTATCGACTAATTTTCGAACACTATTAGGCGTTCCAGCATTACCAATCCGCATATATGCTTTTGTCATTTCAGCATCCCAGTATAAATCATTCATATTAATTCTCGTTACAATGTTGCTTGCTTCATCCAAAAGAAGTACTTCCACGCGCCCCATTTCGACAATGCTTTTCGATTTCAAGCGTACCCATGCTTCCATTTCAAAGTCTTGCAACGGTCCAACAGGAATATTCTTCTTGGCGATGGCACCATGGAATCCTCGTTCTTGTCCATAATCCTCGCAATATAAGGCATAACCATCTCTCGACTTGAAAGTACCTGTTCCTTTCATATCGTCAAAAATACCCGTAACAGGAGTCCATCCAATCGTAGTAGACATATCATCCCAAAGAACACGTTCTCGCTCTTTTACAGTTGTTTCAGCAATGGATAGCGGGTAACCAATTCGAAAATAATTTCTTTCGCTAGGATATTTTCCGAACCAAACATCCAAAAACGTAGCCGGTGTCTCTACATCAATTTCAACAAGGGCAGGCGTTTCTACGCTGCCCTTATTCATGAAACGCGATGTTATTTCTGTAGTCCAGTTTCTTTCGAACGCATGAGTTTGCATTTTTCCTAGTTTATAAGGCATTGGGCAGATAAAGGTAATGGTCGCTTGATGAATTTTAGACTTCTCCAAATTCTCCTCTACCTTTTCTTTAGTGCCGTAATATAATACGTCCGGCTCATCCATAAACGAAATAGGCACAGGTTCGTCCGTACTTAGTAAATCATTAAGCTCATCAATTCGCTTTCTTAATTCAAAAAAGGAGACTCCCTTGAGAGAGAAGTCAACCTCTAACTCTCTGTTGGGAGTCCTTTTGTTTAAGTGGTAGGATCCAGGACGGTTCGGAACCGTTAGTGTGTTAACCTCATCGCTTAAAACTCCGCGACCTCTTACATCGTTAACCATAAAAAATCCCTGTTCGTATTTTTCTGCGAAATACTCTTCCAAATTTATCCCGTTAAAAACTAGCAATCTACCGCCCTCCTTTAGAATATTGCTCTTCGTTCTTTAGCTATTTTTTGCTCATTAGTAATATCGTCAACAAATCTCACAAATTCTTGCTTACCAATCTGCACGTTAATATACGCAGGTTGTTTACTATTCGAAGATTGACCCGGTTGTAGGTTCGATTTATTTACAGCATCTATAATCGGAGTAGTTTTAGCTGTTCGGTATGTCCCTAACCCTTTAGGCATTCCGTACACAGTTTCTACAGTCAACGCTTCTGGTTTCATCCATTCAGCCATTCTCTCGGTTGTTTTTTGTACAGCGCCTTTCATTGCGTCAATACCATTAATCCAACCTTTCATCATGTTGACACCAATAAAATCTCTGAACCATCGACTTGGTGAGTGAATCGACAGGAGTCCTGAGATTTTATCTTTAATCCCGTTTCCGATTTCAGTAATTTTGTTCCAAATCGCACTTGCCATTGAACTTATACCATTTAAAAGCCCCTGCATCATGTTACGTCCTATGCTTCCTAAGTCGATTCCACTCAAGAAAGATTTCACGTTATTAAAAATTGAAGTTACTGTGCTATATACCGATGATAGGACACTCGATGTCATTGATTTAATGCTATTCCAAATTGAGGAGACAATACTACCTATGGATGACATCACTGACGAAATGACCGACCGGATCCCTGAAAAAATTGAGCTTACTAGAGAAGATACGGCTGATAGAACACTTGAAAAAACAGATCTTACTAGATTTAAGCCAGCAGTCACGATAGAAGAAATTAAGCTAATCGCTCCCTGGATAATGCTCCGGATTAATGACATCGCACTAGACGTGATCCCCTTCACAGCATTCCAGGCTCCGGACCAGTCGCCTTTCAGTAAAGAGGTAAATAGTTTAATAATGTTAGTAATAATATTAATGGCCGACGTTATTACACTAACCACTGACGGAAAAACAGCTTGCACAATCGACAAAATAAACTGAATTGCCGGAATCACGACTCCCTTTATAATTGTGGCTATCCCTTGGAGAATCGCACTTGCTACAGGAATTGCCGCCTGAATGATAGAAACCACAACCGGAAAAACAGCTTGGACCACTTGCAGAATTAGTGGTATCACAGTCGTTGCAATAACTCTAATAATTTCACCAAACATTTGAAGTACAGAAATCACAATCGGAATCGCTGCTTGAATGATAGAAACTATGATTGGAAAAACAGCTTGCACAGATGATAGAATCATAGGGATTACAGTCGTTGCGACTATCATGATAATTTCACCGAATCCCTGAATCAGCATTCCTGCAATCTCAAATACAGTTTGGATAACCTGTAATACAATTGGAAATCCTTGTTGAAACGCTTGAACAAACATTGGTAGATAAGTAGCTGCAAATTCTGTGAAAATCTGAGCTACTTGCTGAATCGCTTCAGTAATAACAGGCATAATTTCAATTGTTGTATCAGCAAATAACTGGATTAGCTCTAGGGCTAATGGCATTACGGCTTGTACAACTTCTCCAAATAGACTTGCTATCGTTGTACCTAGTTCACCGAATGCGGCTCCTAGCTCAGCAAGTACCGGTCCTAATGTTGCTAAACTTTCCGCTATCACTTGACCTGTTTTTTCGAATTCAGGTGCTAGTGGTGCAAATGCGTCAATAAATCCTTGTGCAATAGACGTCAAAATTGGCATAAGTGTAGCAGCTACGGTACTAATTACATTTTGTATCATTTGCCATGCTGACGTCAGAGCTGCTTTCGCTTGTTCATTTGAATTGATTAATTTAAAAAGTGTAGCACCTAATGATGCAATGATTGCAATTACCCAACCAACAGGCCCTGAAATACCTAAAAATGATAATCCCAAACGAACAACGAGTGGTGTCAAAGTTGCAATTGTGTTACTGATTGATGCAAAAGAAGATTTGATAAATTCAACTACCGGTGAAAGTGCTGAGCTTATACCAGCAAATTTAGCACTTAGACTTTCAATCGTCGAACCGAAAGCCGCGCTTATATTTTCACCGATTCCACTAAATTTTTCTTTAACCGAATCAACAAAGCCGCCTATTGCGACTCCCATTTCTGAAAATTTAGCAGGTATTGTTGAAAGATACGCACAAAAAGCATCAAAAGCAGATTTCATCGTCTCAACAGCAGATACTGTCACGCTTTTCACCGATTCCCAGGCGCTATTCACCCCATTACGAAATGTCTCGTTATGTTTATAAAGTTGCAAAATTGCTACGCCAATTAAAGCAAGCGCAGCAATTACTATCCCGACAGGCCCCGTCAAAAACGCGAAGGCGGCTCGTAATCCTACCATTGCTGCACTTGCTAGTTTGGCAGCCGTCGTACTTTTACCGAGCCATCCGATAAATTTACCTAAAGGAATAAGCGCCGTACCGATTGCACTAGCCATCATACCAACCACAGTCGCGATAACTAAAAATCCAGTTACAGATACCGCTGAAATAGCGACTACACTTCGCATAGTCCCTGATAAATTAGCGAACCAGTTAACCAAATTAGTAATTGAATTAGCAACGGCTTCTATAGCAGGGCCAAGAGCATCTACAAAAGTCTTAGAGTTAGCGTCTATAGCAGACTCCATCATTTTAAGTGCGCCGGCCCATCCTTTTAACATGTCGTCCGCTGCTTGTTTCGATGCTCCGCTAGAGTTTTTAAGCGCTTTCGTCATTTCTCTAATCTTCTCTGGCCCAGCACCCATTAAATTGAGCATGCCCGAAACAGCTTCCGTACCGAAAATAGCTGCCATAGTAGATGCTTTTTGAGAATCAGTATATCCTTCCATACCTTTCTGTAATTCGCCCATTAGTTGTGCTAAAGGCTTCATTTTTCCGTTAGAGTCAGTCGTAGTTACACCTAATTTCTTTAACGCATCTGCCGCCTCTTTCGGAGGTTTAACTAGACGTAGCATTGACGCACGTAGTGCTGTACCTGCGCTCTCACCTGTAGAACCTGCATCGACCATAATACCGATACTTGCTGCTAGTTCTTCCATGCTTATACCTAGCGCATTAGCTGGGCCAGCAGCGTACTTAAATGCATAATTGAGATCAAGGACGCTTGCTGCGGATTGATTCGCCGATTGAGCAAGTATATCTGCTACTTTTCCCGACTTATTCGCTTCCATTCCAAAAGCATTTAACGCTGACGTAATCGTATCTGCAACTAGTCCTAAATCCTCACCTGAAGCGGCCGCAGCACTTAATACTCCAGGTAATGCTGCTGTAGATTGAGCTGCATCGAACCCTTTTGCACCCATTTCGCTATAAGCAGCGGCTACTTCTCTTGTCGAATAAACAGACGTCTTTGCCATGTCTAAAATATCAGATTTCACTTGATTATAAGACCCACCCGTTAGTACCGCTGCTCTCCTCGTTTGGCTTTCGAACTCTCTCGCATCATTTATCATTTTGCCTAGAAAAAATCCGGAAGCGGCGGCAGCTGGAGCGAATGCGTTTTGGGCTGTCTGCCCCGCTTGCTGTACTCGATGCCCCATTTCTTGCACACGATTCCCTACGTTTCGAAATGTAGAGTTCCAACCGTTCATATTCGGTGGTGGAGGCGGTGTCATATTACGCATACGATCGTTCATCTGTCGTACTTGCTGACTAGCGCTTTGCATAGCGGAGTTCCAACCGCTCATGTTCGGCGTTGGTATATTAATCGGCTGACTTGCCGCTTGTTGAAACTCCCTTAGTGTTCGAGTTATATGCTTAAATCCGTTCTGCATATTCGATATGTCAGCGAGTAGCTGCACCTCGATTCTATTTTTACTAATTGTTATTCACCGCCCTTTCCGTTCTGATTGCGCAATGCTTGCTCGATAGCATCAAACAACGATTCATTTGCTTTAATTTTTTCCGTTAATTTCTTGTGCTCTTCTTGCGCTTCAACTAATCGAGCATTTTCAGGACGTTTAAATATATCCTCTAACGACTTGACTTTTTCGCTTTGTGCATTTCGATTGAACAACGCTTGAACACTAGCAATCTCATACGTATCTAGAAGCCGCTCTCTATAGCCGGTAAGCATAATGTGGTACTCTTTGATACTTAAGCGTTTAGACTCAAGCGTTGTCATGCCGAAATAGCGAAAACAATCTGCCTGTAAATCATCAATGTTTATTCGTACAGGCTCTCGAACGCTTTCTTCTGATCTTCCGTCATGCTCGCCAGTAATTTGTTCACTGTTTTCTTGAAGAAAAAACTATTAAGAACAACTGCCTTGTTATATTTAAGAATGTCATCAAATGATAACTTTTCCGAAGCCAATTTTTGACTTACAGCTTCCTCTATGTCTTTTCTTGTAATACCTTCTTCCGTATGAATTAATGCGTAATAAATTACATCTACGAAATCAGCAATGCCGCCTTTCATCGCTTTTTGAACGAATTCAAAAGGTCCGCCATTCTCATCGATTAATTTAATCGCTTCAAGCCCGTATTTTAGTTCGTACTCTTTTCCGTTTACCTCGAATCGTGTATATGATTTAGCCATTTATAAAAACCTCCGTTATTCTCTGAATTAAAAAGACGGGCATTTTAGCCCGTCGTTATTACTGTTTTGCTGATAGGGTATTCTGGACATTAACCTCTCCGTCAGACGCTCCTGGCGGTAATGTACTAATTGTCCCAACTGAAAGCGTACCGTTTAATTTCGCTTCAATAGAATACTTAGAAAACTCCTCGTTCTCATGCGATAATTCCACATTACTTAACATAAACGTACCGCTCTTTGCTTTGAAAGAAGAAGAGGAAGCACTACGTAAGGAAACTTCGTGAATTTTTACAAGTTTCTTATTCGTAATTGCTTCTTCAATGTAATCCAACGCCTCATCCCCTTCGGTACTCACACCTTCGATAGACACTGATTGTGTTACATCTCCGTAATCCGAACCGCTCTTATCCTTTGTTTTCAGTTCGATTTCGCCTGCTTCGATAGAACGTGATCCGGACGTTTGGTTGAATAAACGAACCGTTTTACTCTTTCCATCTGGTTGCGGGATATCAATTAAATACAGTGTCTCTTTTCCTTTAAATTCTGGTGAAGCTGCTGTCCCTGCCATTCATATTCCTCCTTAAATTCATATCGTTATCGTGGTAAAACTGCGATGCTTTGCTGTTACTTGCTCCACGCTTTCTTGCGGAACTGGTTCAAACGAAGAAACTTCTGCATCTAAAAAACCGACTAGTGTAGGCGTCTTCGAACTTGTGTCGTACAAGTCGATAGGTCGCCTTTCTAGTCGGTCGATGATTCTATCTTGTAATTCATTTCGGTTAGATACTGTATCGGAATACACTCCGATTTGTATTAAGTGATTTCGTGCGTAATTGTCTTTCGAATATCTATCAATTGTTCCCGTTAAAGATTCAATCGTTAGAAAAGGCTTTGCTTTTCCAGTAAGAGAGACACCGTCATATACCCAAATAGTAGGTGCGACCTCTTCTAGTGATTTTTTCAGCGAATACATTACGTCATTAACTGTGGCCATCGTTATAAACCTCTCGCTGTTCTCTGTACCGTTTTCTCTAAATCAGACATTAACGGTTGCTCGCCTTCAAACATCGTCTTACGCATGAAACCTTTTTTCGTTTTGTGCGTATATTCCTGAACGGCTGCGTATTCGACATCTGATCCGTATAACCATCCTGTTCTATCGCCATTGAGAACTTTCACACTCGGCGGAATACTTCCCGCTAAATTTCCCGACTCAACAGGTGCTCTGTTAGAAGCTGTATTTGCTTGTAGCCTCGCATGTTTCTCTACCGTATTCGCAACTGGCGTTTTGTATCGGTCAGGGTTGGTTATACGATAAATATTATCCATTCCTTTAATCCTTGCGGTTACCTTCACTAAACCACCCTCTTTACAACTACTTCTCGACGGTTAATTCCGCCTAGTCCTCGTTCATCAACAAGCATGATTACGTATTTGATGCCATTTCTCTCGAGATACTTGACGTTATTCAAATCGATATTAAGACGGAAAGTAACGAGTGCTTCACCTTCTTTTACGTCAGTACCAGCGAATTTCACATTATCCTCTAGCGTGAATTTCTTCCAAACAACCTGTACCATTTCCTGAATATCTTCACCTTGAATTTCTTCGCCTGTAATCGGATCTTCCTTTGTCACGCCTTTGCGCCATATAATAATAGATTCGCGTCGATTATGTTCGATTAATTCACGGTTGGCTCGAATTTGTTCGATGTCATCGTCCGTTAACATCAATCACACTCCTTTACCGATAAAAAAGGCGATTCCGGAACCAACCCGAAATCGCTTTTTAATCTACATATTATAAATATAATTTATTATGACTCAAAAGTTGTCCTTTCAGGAAAGACCCCTCCATCTCTAACTAAACAAACCGCTAATTTTTGTGCAGCCCTGTTGAAATAAAATTTAGAAGAGATATCTTTATCTGGAATAGTTTCTAATTCTCTTACTTTTTTAGTCAACTTATTTAACTCAATTTTCCCCATACTGTGTTCATTAGGTCCAAATCTATAAATCACCGTTTCTTTATCTTCATGCTCTTTTAACAACAAAACATACGAAGCCAAATTTAGTCCTCCTCCGGGGCATTCCACGGACGTCCAGATTCTACGGTTTTATCATGAGCTGTCCTATAATCCGTTTTAAATATCCCTTCAAATTTTGATTCAAAAAGCTCATGCTCTAATAAATAAATATCATTTTTAATATATGTTCCTTTTTGGAGCCTATCCCATGCTTGCGCGATTTCATAGTCAGGATCAAAACGTCCCACTCCATGGTCTTTAATATGCTCTTTAATAAATAAATGATTTTTTATTCTTTGTATACGTGGCACGCTCATTCCAGTATTTTTAGCAATAGACTGTACATCCGTCTTGGATTTTCTAAAAGACTCATACATTCTCTCAGCTATTTCGAGTTGTCTTAAGTATTCATCAACTGAAAGTTCTCTGCCTCCAGTTTGAAGATTGACTATATTTTCACGAGCTAATTTTTTAGTTTCTACAGGCGCTTTTTGATTTAAATTAATATGCTTATTTTCTGTATCTATTATTATATCTTGATTGGAATCTTTATACAAATCATTATTGCTATTATCATCTTCTATAATGTAATTTAAACGCGAAGAACATTGTGGGTGTGGCGAAATAAGTTGGGCTAATAAACTTTCAGGTATCTTTTTAGGGTATCTACCTGGACCTAGTCCGTAATCGTCACGTCTAGCTAACTTGTAACACATATGCTTCGAGTGATATCTATGACGGTGTCCATTATCTACTAATTTGTAACCTGTAACAATATCACTTTCATTTCCATTATAAATTGTAGCTGCTCGGTGTGTATTGTTGCTCTCAGTAATTGCTACACGTTCGATTTTCCATTTCTCATTATCGTGTACTTCTCTTATTTTTTGTGAGATTGAACTGACACTTTCACCTTTAAGAATGGCCGGTCGGATTACCTTCGTTAACTCTGCTCGCATATCACCCGCTAGATTCCACACTCGGTCAGACAGTATTAAGCCGTCATCTCCTACCCGTTTAACCATATCTTTCACAACGTGTTTATTTACGGAGTCTAAAGCCTTTACATTAAGAGGCGTTTCAGCAAGTTTAGAAGTCGTCCACTTCGCTGTATCATCTATTATTTTTTCGAATGACGCTCCTGCTTGCTTGCGAAACTCCTTTTCGTAATAGTCTAAATCTCGTAATAAAGCGTTTAATCTACCCCGTTTAATTACACCGTCTTTTTGATAGTCGTTAATCAAATCCATTAAAAAAAGACGGATTAAGAGTATCTCCTTCACCGTCTCTTCTACTTGTTTTTCGTTTTCTTTTTCGTATTGCTTCGATATTTCATCGAGCGCTTTATCAAAGTCGTTTTGTAATTCACTCATGGACGATCAACCCGCTTAGCAATTCGAAAACTAGAGCCTGTACCGTCGTATTCCGTTCGTTTGCTGCGCCATAAATCATAATAGTGTTGCGCCAAGTCACGGTAATTCTTCGATACACTAGACTTATCTACGCTTTCTTCACCGTCCGTATATTTAAACGAAGATGCTTCGGCTGTTGCTTTCGCCATTAAATCAACATAGCGATAATAGAACGTAATTAATTGCGCTTGTTTCTCGTTAAGAACGGTTAGCGACGAAAAGCCATTCGCGATTAATGCTTCGTCAAAAAGCGTTTCGTCGGCTTGCAACCGTTGTTTCAATTCTTCTACGCTAATAAAACCTTCCGTCGCCATAGCCGTCACTCTCCTTTAGTTACTTTTGTGGTACGCTTGCGTGTAGCGGGCTTTTTCGGCGCTGACTCGCCTTTTTCACCCGTAACCGCTTGCGTTTCAATAATTTCGACATAACCAATCGACGCTAAATATAACGCCGATTTTTCGTCGATTTCGATTTGTGAGCCGATACCGTGTCCGTCTACGATACCGCCTATTACTTTTACGTTAACTAGCATTATTGCGCCACGTCAGCATGTAGTAATAATGAAGGTTTCTCAACGATAGGGAATCCTGCTGCTACTGCACGTAATACAGATTCGATTGGCTCTTTCTTATCGTAAGCATCAAGTACAATACCTGGTTTAAAATCGTTTTCTACTGTTGGACCATAAACGAAATTACCTAGTCCTTCGGAAACGAATACTACACGATATTGAGGCATAAACTCGATTACTTCGTCGACGCCTGTATAAACGTTACGTACCGTAACCTTACGTTGCTCTACGATTTGTACTGGTGGTAAGCCGTACCCATCTAAAACATCGTTTAATTCTGCGACAGAAACTCGTGTAACGCCGTCTTTTGCTACGCCACGCACTTCTGCGATAATACCAGCGTTCTTTTGTAATAGTGCTTGTGTTTCACGTGTCATTAAGATAACGTCTGCTTTTTTACCATTTACATCTAAGTACTTATCGTTCCATTCGATTAAGTTACCTAGTGCGTCTGCATTTACGTCCGTCCACGCGTTCGTGCCTGTCAAAGCAATCTTTTGATCTGCTGGAATTCCGTAATCAACAACGATTTTTACACCGTTCTTGTTATAGTCGAATTTACCTTTCGTAACCGCTTCTAATTTAGCGATACCAACTCGACGTTGTAACGCTTTTACTAAGTCAGCACCTTTAACTATTAATTTATCAATCATCGCTTTGTGTTCAGTATCAGAACGTGATTGATTTAACGCTAATAACTCCTCTTCCGTAGCGATATATTTAAGACCCATTTTCGCAAGTTCGCCCATTTTAGACGCTACTGCATCACGGTCAACTACTGGCGGCTCTGCACCGTAACCAATCATCGCTGCAATATGATTCGATTTCTTAATTACATCGTAAGCAAATGTCGTAGAAAAGATTTGATCATTTGGTAAGAAACGGTCTGCTAACGATGGTGCGTCTTGTTTTTCCTTTTCTAATGCGTCTACCAAACCGCGAAGTGCGGGCTTTTGAAATTCCTTTAGTTGTGTAATACCTGACATTTATATTCCTCCTTAATTTTCCGTTAAAGTTCATAATAAAAAGCCGCTTTAATAGCGACTTGATTAGATGTGTTTTACGTATCGAATTAGTGGTGTGGCTTTTTTGAATGTTTCTGTAACACCTACGAGTTTTGCTTCGTATACTGAACCTCGAATAATTACTTGACCGACTACTCCGTCATTTTTGCCGTCGCAATCCCAATCAATATCGAGAATAGCGAACTCATCGAATCCAGTCGGCAGTGCACCTTCTGTACCGTCTTTATAAGGTTCAAACTTACCTGTAGATGTGTTACGAGCAATAGCCGTACCACATTCAACGTATTTTGCACCGAATTTAGTAGCGTCTAATGTCGCTCCTCCTTCGATATACTGCAAGTGTTCACTCGCTAAAATGTTTTTGCCGCTTTTAAACGGCTGTTCTGTAAATTTCGGTGTGTAAACTGGCATTAATATTCCTCCTTATTTTTTCTTATAATTTACCGTTGGCTTTTAATCTCGCGTATAACTCGCGACCAACGTCTGCTAAATCCTTCGGTTCTGGATTATCTCTTTTCGAATTACCAGGCGAAGGATCGGCGCCACTCCCTAAAGGTAAAACTACTGATTTTACGGACTCCAACGATTGTTGCAATTCTTCGTCCGTCTCGCCTTTTAACAGGTCTTTGACTAAAACGATTTGTTCTGGCGCATAATTAGCGCTTGCTAAAATCGCCTCTTTTTTAGCGTCCAGTGCTTTTGCTTTCTGCTGAGCTAATTGTTGCTGTAAGTTTTCATACAGCTTCTTGTAATCTTCTTTCTCTTTTAATCGTTCCTGCTCTGCCTTTTGACGTTCTTTCTCCGCCTTTTCATCAGCTTCTGCTTTCGCTTTTGCTAAAGCCTCGTCAATCATTCGCTGAACATCTTCGTCAGTATGCTTCGGTGTTGGTGGGTCTTGCGGGTCGCCAGGATTAGGGTCTGAAAAGTGTTGTAAATTCCCTAGGCGTAGTCTGAATGACGTTTTCTTTCGATTTACTAATTTCATTTATTCACTACCTCCATATGGATCAGTTATTTGTTTTCGTCGTTGTTGCTCGTTTGAAATTTCCTGTTTCTTAGCGGTGATGTTTTCTACACCTAAACGGTTCATCGCGCCAGCAATGGATTCGAATCCTGCTGTCGTTTCTTCTGTCAATAGTTCGACTAGTTCTTTACGATTATCTGGTAAAGGAAGAACAAATCGAATCTCATTGTCATAGTTGTCACCGATAGCTTTCACTACTTCTCGGTCGTATCCGAATTTAGGTCGGTCAACCCTCGCTTGTAAGTATCGGATTGTCTTTTCGTGTAATTCTTCCAAACGTGGTCCCCACGACAACCAATGCTCTTCGGTCTCTTGTATAATATCATGGAACAGTACGTGTAATGTCTCACTGTTTAATCCCCCGAAGTTCATTTCGGACGGTACGATTTGTGGTAACGAAGTGATTTCATGTAACGCTCCTTTTACCCTTGCATACTGATCCTTAAACGCTTCTTTCCAACGGAAACCACCTTCGACTTTTTTAATGTCGGGCGTTTGCCCGTCCATTCCGCCTTTTGCTTCAAGTACAGCACCTGGGGCGATTTGTAATTTATTTGCTGTTCCTTCAGGTACGTTCAACAAGGCGGTCATTGAGAACATTTCAAATTTAAGCGAGTCAAGAGCGTCTTCATTCATGCGGTTTAATATATCCGTTTGCTCTTTCATATCGTCAACTTCCGTGTTATTTGCGTCAGAAGCACTTAAATCATTAACAGGAAACAGAACTACTGGAATGAAGTCAATACCCATTGCCGTTTTAGGTTGAATTTTCTTGACAACTTTCAACGTTTTATCGTAATAGGCTTCTTCCAAGTAACACTGCCTTTCTTCGAGACTAAACGTTTGTTTATAGATAACTTCCTCATTATTTAGACGTTTAAAGTTAACGAAGTGTACCGCTTCTAATTCATCATAATCGTCATTTGAATAAATCGGGATAACTTCAGTATCTGGACGGAAAACCCACTTGATTTTCCCACTATTAGGATTAAATACGATTTTACAAGCGACTCTACCAACGATTAGCCTATCCCTCGCTGCTTGAATCAGTTTTTCGCGCATTTTATTTTCTTTCCATAGCTTGTACAACAACTTTTCGTAACTGTCTGCTCGCTGGTTTTCAGTTATTTGTGCCTCGGATGGCTTGTAGTCCATCTGTAGCATTTCCTCGATTGAATCGATCTGCATCGGAGACACAGAAATACCATGTTTACCCGCCATTTGCCAACGCGCCTTCTCGTTAATCATAACTTTAAAATAATTCGTAGCATAACGGGTTGGGTCGTAATCCAATCCGTCTGGACGTGGTAATTCTCTAGCTCTTACAAGTTGTCCTGTATTTGGATCAACGTGCTGTTTTCCGTCGTAGTATTCGTAGTAACGAATTTGTCGGTTGATACGATCCCACGTTTCTTTTCCAATAGCTTGTTGCCAAGGGGAAAATAACAGTTCGTCCATGTCAGACGGATTTAATATGTTGTAGTCTGCCATAGGTCGATTCATAAGTTTCCCTCCTTTCTATCTCATCCTTTTTCTAATTGTTCTTACAACTGTGTGACTATTACTTCCTGTCGAAACTGCCATGTGTAGAGCATCTGGCCCGTCGTCATGATTATGATTCGGGTACATTTCTAGCATTTCGAGTAGTAAACGCTGGTCTCTTCTAAATCGAATACGGCCCGCTTGAATGTCCGGTAATAATGACTCAATACGGAGGGCCTTTCGTGTCCTTTGTTTGATTTGTTTCATACGAGTAGCCGACGGGTAGCCAGATTGTTGTAACGCTTGAGATAGCTTGTCCGCAAACCATTCTTGCGCTTGTTGTGCTTCTACTGCAATGCCCGAATATTGATACTGAAGCGATTTCTCTACCGCTTTTTGCAATAAGATATCGGGATGCACACGTTCAATGAACGTATCAACGACATAAAAAATACCGTTAGATGAACGCCCAACGGTCAAAATAACAGAATAATCGCCTTTTTCTTTACCCATGGCGAAGTCTATCCCGCAAAAATATTCTAATTGCTTGTTTTCAATATCCTTATCAGTCCAGTACGTGAAATATTCAGGTTTAAATACTTGCGACTCCTCGTCGACAGGGTTGCCGAGGTATTCCTGGTTGAATGCTCGAGCACCCATCGATTCACGTTTTTCCATGAAATACTTATAATCGTATGCTTGCGGCCATAATACCTGCGTCCCGCGTAACATTTCGTCTTTATTTGCTTCGTAAAAGGCGTCAGCTTGATCTACTGCGTCTTTTTCATCTGCATTGTAGAGCTTTCTCCATTCTTCCCATAAATCTTCTCGCTCTGACCACGATAAAACAGCCGGGAATTTACGTGATATAAAATCTTTACGTTTAGTAAGAACGTGGTTCAATAACGAGTCGTAATGAACGATAGTACCCATGTAAACGCAAATACCTCCGAAACCCAGCGCTTCAATCATTTCTGAACGGAACCAATGCAAGTTTTTCGCTCGCAACTCCGGAGTATTCGTGTTTTCTCCACTTTCTAAGTCATCGAGGATAAATAGGCCTGGGCGCTCAGATAAATGACGCAAGCCACGCATCTGAGTCCCGATACCTTTCGCTTCAACTTTCGTACCAGTAGACGTAATAAATTCATATTTGTTATCGACTTCGTTCATAGACGGCTTCGGATGTAGTAAAGGGCCGAAATCATCACGTAGTTTTTCATTAAATTTAAGTTGGTTTACCGTCCATTTAATGAAGTCGCCCGCTACATCTGTAGTTTCAGAGACCTCTACGATGTATTTTTGTAATCGATAAACCACTTGATGACACAAATAAGAATTCGAAAGGTAAGCGGTCTTTGCATGGCGCCGCCCTACTGACCAACCTACATTACTTTTCGTTTTTCCTTCAGTAATATCGTCGAGTAACGAACATAGCGTCCGGTGAAAGTCTGCTGCGGTTTCTAACGTCTGCCCTGCTGGAATCAAATTCGATTCGTTGTCAGGGTTTAGTTCATCGGAAAAGTATTCATAAGTAAAACGAAGTACGTCGTGCTCGCAAGCATGCACGCGTTGTAACTTTTCCAATTCGTCCTCTAATGCTTCCCATTGTGTGACGTCGTGTTCTAGCAAGTCGCCTTTTGAAGCGAGTTTTTCGTATTCTTTTCGTAATAATAAACGATCGTTTATCGCTTGTTGGCGTTCTTGTCTAGCTAGCCATTTACCGTCAAGCCACGCCATTACTGCCCGCCGCCCGTACGTTCTTTTAATCGAGCGAGACGTTCTTCCATCGTTAAGCCGCTGTCTGCTGATTCCGTCTTAACTTCTTGTTTATCGACTAATAAACCGCCAAATTTATAGAATAACTCGATGCCTTTCATCGAACCTTGTCCTTTTAACATCATATCGAGATGCTTTTGCATAACGTCAGGTAGATGCGACATAAAAGCGTCTGAAGAAAGCAAATTGACGTATTCGATAAAGTTGCTGTCACGGTGTCGCCATGTATAAAGTTGGCGCGTGCTGATATTCGATTTTTCAGCGATTTCTTCGAGTGTTAAGCGTACTTGTCCGTTTTCTTTTGCTTTCGCTAATTCTTCCGGATCATCAATCGTACTTGCTTTTGGTAAGAATTTATTAATCGAGAGTAAAGTTGCTGCCGTGATTTGTTCACGGGTAAGTTGCGTTTCTAAGCGTCGTTTTTTATCGCTCATGTAACGTCCTCCTTTCCGTTTTAAACACGAAAAACGTAGACAAAACTCTAGCGTTTCGACTACGCAAATTAATTGTATTGTATTTGTATTCGTAATAGATTACGTTTATAGATTCCGAGTAAGTTATCGGTAAAATAGACCCGAGGTTTTAAAATTTGTAGGAAATCATTCGGGCCCTGCGCGCCGTTGTTCATTTCGAACGCCCCCGGGGCTTTTTAATCCGTAGGTTTTATGCAGGATTTTATTCATCATTAGTTTACATAATTCATGTTATACGAAGTAATCACCTTGGTTACAAACACGCATAAACCTTGTCATATCAACGTTTGTACTACTTACCGCTATTGCATATGATTTATACCGTTTATGCATAGATTACAAACGTTGATATCATGCGGTTTATTCATCGAGTGAATAAAGAAATAATGTATACGTTATACAACATTAGGGTCGAAGTTTTCGAGGCGTCTTCGTCGTGAATGCGTCGCCCGGTAATTCGGAAATACATAGCGTCCTGTTGACGTAATACCAGTCGAGTTTCTTCCTATTATATATGACGTAAATGTACCGTTTCATATTAGCTTCCGATATACGTAATAACACACCGATAGTAATCCATTTAATAGGCTCAGTTTAGACCGTATATTATCGTTAAATGAACGTATTATATTACGCCTATGATAACGTTAGTTAAAAGATAAAATAAATAAGACCTTGCATCCGCCTTTTCCGCTTCGCTCCAAAGCCGTCTGCCACTATCCTTTTATTACCTCACCGATAAAGTATTTATTATCGACAATATAATTAATATAGTAGCGGCGAAATGGAGGCGATAGCCGAAATGGTAGCCGCAAGGTTTTATCTTTTATCTATTTCTTACGTATTAATTACACAACAAGATAAAGAGAAGAAATTTGCTCAAAACCGTCTATAACCGTTGTGACTCTAAGGCTCATGGCAGTTTCAATAGGTATCGTTTTGACAACATAGATATGGGTAATAGGTATCGTTTTGACAACATAGTTTTTACGATAATTTCCAATAGGTATCGTTTTCGTCACACGTTGTTTAGATTTGAGCTATGTGTTCCGCAAACATTCTACGTACAACTTCCGTATATTCATCCTCAGTATCCTTACGATACATAACATCGGGATGAACTAAATACCTAACACTATTTCTACTATTAGTCGTCATGATAACACCCTTACTACGTAACTTATTAACGGTAACACTTATCGTTGCTAAATCGTGCCCAGTAACTTCCGCTAATTCTTCACGATTCAAATGCTTGATTTCCTTTGCGTCCTGCTCATTCGGATTACTACATAAGTAATACGTTTGAAAATGAAAGAACGGTAGAATCTTATAAAGTAAACCGACTTCATTTAAATCGAGATCAGCTACAATTTCTTGCGTTTTCACCTGGTAGAGTTTCGTAAATGACTCGCCATCCTTAACGTCACCCATCGTATGAAAGTTAGCGCTTATATAGTAAACGTTGCTACGTCCTTCTTTAATAACGTGGATAACACTTAGCTCCTCTAAGCGATTTAATATCTTAGTAGTAGCGGCTTTACCACGCTTAAAGATACGTTGAATGTCCTGCTGTTTTAATGGCTTACCATCCTTAATTAATTTACCGTCGCTTTTAAAACGCAAAAAAGGCAAGAGCTTTATAATTGCTCCTGCCTCTTTTAAAGTTAATCCCGTTATGACTTCTCGAATAGGATCGTGGTAACTTGCTACCCAATTCTTACCGCGTGTTAATAAACGATATTGTTCTTTTTCAATGGCACGCCTATATCCTTCGGCTTGCTTACGGTTAACTAAACTATATTCTTGTGTACGGTCTTCGCCGGTAGTTACATCGATAATTCTTAAAGTAGACATTAGTTACTCACCGCTTTCTGTGCTTCTTCCAATTCTCGAAGTGCTTTCGTTGCGGCTTTCGCTTCTCTTTGAATTGCTTTTAAACCTTTGATTGCTTCCGAAGCGTCTAACTCTACGTTAATTTGTAAACTGTTTCGTGCGTTTAATTCGCGTGATTTAATATCCGCCATTTAATCGACTCCTTTAGTTATAAATGCGAAGGGTGGAATTCTCATTCGTTTCCCTATTACGTATAGATGACTAGTGGCAGAAAAATTAGTAGTAAACTAACTTCTTGTACTATATTTATTGTTTAAACCACTCATTTAAATCAACTGGTAAATCGATAAACCTTTTTAAATTGGTATATGCAATCGCTATACCTACTGTTGTAAGATTCGATGACTTCAAGTCAGTTTTCTCCCATAATTCAACCAACATCGTGTAATTAGGGTATAGGTTTTTTAATACTTCTTCTACTTGATTTTCTGACATCTTATTATTCTCAAAGGAGTTTTTTAGATTAATGATATCCACAGGAGTAAGTCCTAATTCTTCCCCCAGCCATTCAAGATTCGCTGCGCTCATTGCATTAAATTGAAGGAGTGTGTTTGTTTTGTCATGCAGACTACTCCTTAATAATCTTTTTTTAGCATCCTCAGATATATGATCGAATTGATTTTTGAACTCATCTAGTGTAAATCCCTTACAAAATAACCCATCATACGTATCACTAAAAAGTTTATGTAAGTTACTACTTCCTAACCTTTCCACATTTAAACATCCGCAGTATTCTAAGTGAAGAAGATGGCTGCCCTTCAAAGCGTTCTTTGTAAAGAGTGGGTCTATAGTATCCTCAAGATATTTCTTTAGTTCTAGCAAAGACGTTATGTGAGGCATACGTATAGATCGTAGACAAAACACTAAAGTAAGTATATCAATCTGCTCTTTATTCAATTTGGATAATACTTCAATTGATTCATTCAAAACAATCTGCTTAAAATCTCGTTCTTTTACTTCTGTGCGTTCTACTAGTAAATCAACCAAAACTTCTCCTAATTCTTTATCATCATTTCGTGCATATTGCATTTGAGCGTTAAATAACGCAAACTGAATATCGGGATCATTAACATTTGAAACCGCTTCAGGTTTCTTTTCCCGAAGCTCTTGCAAGTAGATTTCAGTTATCTCTTCAGCCCTTGCACTCGCAACCTCAGCAGCAGTTGCTGATAGTTCGTAAAAGTTATTTTTAAATACATCTAAAGCTATGTTTCTTGCGTCTTCATAACTAATCCCTGCGTTATAATTAAGCGCTTGTATATTAGTAGAACCCTCTTCTCCCTTTTGCTTAAATCTTAAACGTTTAAACATTCTCTTTATTCTCCTTCTCATTTTTATTATCTGAATTAATATGTAAAGTATGCCCTTGATAATTTGTAGAGTTTTTTCCGGACTTTTGTTTAAACGTATATGTTGACTCTTGTCTGTCTTTTTTATTACCTTTAAAAATAGCTATTACAATACCAATCACAGGCAGACCTACCCCACTAAAGATCCATTCTTTATTGTCCATTATATATTGCCACATTTTAAACACCTCCCTTTACTTGATGTATAATATACCAATTTTACCATATTAACAGAAAACAAAAAAAGAGAGACTATTAGGCCTCTCCTTAAAAATCTTTATACATATTAAATACATCCTTATTTATTATACTAGTCAGTTAGTCGCACTCTATCTTTTTACCATTAACTCACGTTACTATATTCTCGCTATAATAAGCACTAACCGCCTGTACTCTCGTAAACTCTCGATACACTCTCCGTCTCTCCTCGTTCCTGGATTTCGCGTCCCTATCAATTTGCCACGTCTCTTTCCTCGTTCGTTTCCTCCTTACTGGAGGCTTATAGTTACGTCTATCTACTCCGTATTCCTCCGCAACTTTCATCGATACTTCTCCGCTGTGTCTCCTCGACAACTGATGATCGCTCATAATCGGATATTCTTCACGAGCCACCTTATCTGGATGTGTATCGTGCAACTCCTCGTATAGCATCAAATCTGCTAATCGTTCGAGTTGTTTCGCCTCAGGTCGTTCTCCTATCGTTCCCACATAAGCGTCTGTGAGCGATTTAATTTCTTCCGCACGTACCTCTCTATTACTAATCGCCTCAGAATGCGAATCTCGGTGAGCAATAATTAGCGTATTTACGTATGTTTCAAACTGCGTTTTGTAATCTCCGTTGATATCGAAAATGTAATTCATCATACTACAGTACCTTCACTTTCCGTAATTTGTTGCAAACGTTCATTGGCGATTTTTACATATTCTTCTGAAACCTCAAATCCTATAAAGTTACGTTTATTTAGTAACGACATTTTAGCGGTTGTTCCACTTCCCATAAACGGGTCTAGTATCGTTTCTCCAACGTTCGACCAACTTAGTATATGATCTTTGGCTAATTTCTCCGGAAAAATAGCTGGATGGCCAAATGCAATTTTATCACATGTACTTTTATTGTTTCCTATAGCATATGTCCATACATTGGTCTTAAGTTTAGTGGGCTTTGTTTGACAAACTTCAGTTCTTTTTCGCACAGACGCTTTTGTTTCTAAACTAGTAGCAGTACTTCTTGAATCGTAGTTGTAGAGTTTTCCAGATGTTTTACATATCGTTGTTAAAGCATTAAACGTCTTGGGTCTTCCTTTTGAAAAAACAAACATGTACTCAAACGCTTGTTCATATCTGCGATGGTTTTGTGGTATTGGATTTTGTTTTAAGTAAATCATAGTGTCATATAAATTAAATCCAATCTCTTTAAAATAGAGCGCTTGTTTAAAGCTCGTTCCCGTTTCTGAACCTTTACTTGTTTTGTCTCCGACTACCCAAACAACTACTCCGCCATCTTTCGTAACTCTGTATAATTCCTTAGACACACTTTCAAAATCAAATGAATACCCATTATATGAACGTAAATCATCATATGGAGGCGACGTAACAGTCAGGTCAACTGATTCATCTACTAACTTACCCAAACCTTCGATACAATCCATATTATAAATACGATTTAATTCTAATGTCATATTAAGCCGCCTCCACTTCGTCACTTTTCACTTTAACTACCGTCAATTTATAACCCTCGTCTTCCCAGGCCCATCTCTCAAACACTGCCGCTATCTTCTTCGCTAACAACCGCTTATACAAATTAACCGTAGGTGCCGTTATACCAAGCGAGACCGCCACGTCCCGCTGTTTTAAGTCTTCAAAGTACACTAAGCGCAAGACTTGACGCTGCCTATCCGTCAAGTCCGCGGTTGAGATTGCCGTCTCTAAATCGATTAGTATATCCGATGCAGCGTAATCGCCGTTAAATCTACGCTCTTGCATATAGGGTAAATGTCGTAGTAATAAATCGAGTGATTTCGGGTTGTCCAGTGCGTAGTTTTGCTCAATGCGACGGTGAGCCGCTTCGTTGTCGTATTTACTTACGCCCATTTACTCACGCTCCTTTTTCCGTTACATAACGACTGCCTATCTCGTTATGTGCTAAGTATTTTAATAAGCGAGTGCCAATCGCTTCAATTACGTTTACAGTTACGGCGTTGCCCGACATTTTATATAGTTGTGAGTTCGATATGCCAGCGCCAACTAACTTATCAAACTCGGAATCTGGAAAGCCTTGTAGTCGGAAACATTCCTTTGGAGTTAGTTTACGAATCCTATATGAAGATGTAAGTGTCGCTTGATTACATGATGTCTCTAGCGTTTGAGCAACTCCTTTGCCGACGCGGTCGCGTCGGGTTTTACTATTTGGAAACTGAACGTTTATTGAATCCCCAACCTCTGCGATTACATATCCTTGCTTCGTTGCCTCATGGATTGCCACTCCGTGTCTGTCTTGTGCGGTTAATGTAAACGAAGGTTCGTCGTTCTCTTTGAATCTACGCCCGTTTTGTCGTTTTTCGATACGATCGGGCGCTAATACAGGTCGGACTTCTTCTAAAATATGAGTATGCATTTTCTTATCAATTCGTGGTCCTGCCGTATACCTTGAGGTGAGACAAAGTGATAAGTCTTCTCCTCTAGCGATTACTTGAGGCTCCGCTATCTTCGGTTCTCGATGTCCTCCGCCCATTGTCGTTAGTGTTGGTGAAACACCCTCCGTGCTATAAACGCGCTTGATTGCGTCATGACCTTTTATATCGATGCGACCAACCATTTGAGGCTCAACAATATGTGTTCGTCTGTGCCTGTTTAGTGGAATATCGCTGGGCCCTATACCTTTAGCGTAACTAGCATCCAACGTTGGCGATATATTTTCCTCGGTACAAAGACCGCTAATCTTACCGTCTTGATTTATCGGGTAATTATCATGTAGTTGCGCCACCAGCTTAGCCGTCTTCTCTTCGCTAAGATAATAACGCTCGTCCACTTCGTCTTCTAAAATATCTCGTAATCTAGTCGTTACTACATCTTGCGTAGGCCAGTCAAAGTTGAATGTTTTTACACCCTCGTAAGATGAGATACGTCGCTTACCTTTTGCAACTACATTATTACCTTCGATTTTCCACGACTCTGTTTCCCCGTTCAAAACACCAATGATAAAAATCCGTTCACGATTCTGCGGTACTCCGAAATACTTCGAATTCAGTACATTGAAATCTACCGTATATCCAATGTCATTTAACGTTTTAATAATCGTATCTAGTGTTTTACCTTTATCATGCGAAATAAGTCCTTTTACATTTTCCAACAGTAGTAGTTTCGGTTGCTTTTCTTTAGCAATACGTGCAACTTCGAAGAATAGCGTTCCTCGTGTGTCATCGAACCCTAATCGTTTGCCCGCTACCGAGAATGCCTGGCAAGGAAACCCACCTACTAAAAGGTCATGATTTGGGACATCTTCCGCAGCGACTTTCGTCACGTCACCTACTGTTTTATGACCGTAAAGCACCTCGTAGGCTTGATTTGCAAATTTATCAATCTCGGAGGACATAACGCATTTCCCTCCGAGTTTGTTTAACGCTTGTTCGAATCCACCTACACCGGAAAATAATGATACGTATTTAAAAGTCATTGAACCGCCTCCTCAAATAAATACTTTTTAAACCGATCCTGCCCATTCTCTAACTTACCTAACGAATCCCAATTCTTTAAACCGTGTAATCTACGAAACTCATTCGCCTTGTTCGCAACCCACACCATGTAATCCCACGTTTGCCATTCGTCACCTTCAGATAAGTTGTGCGCTTTACAAAATGATACGAAACGAGGTTGACACTCTTCTAAATTTGTTACTTTCACGTTATAACAACCTCCGTTCAATTCCCGTTTGCTCCAAAATAAAGTCGATTTCGTCGTCGTAAAATCCACGCCACTTCTTAGCGTTCATTTGCTTTAATAACGGTAAAACCAATTCGGCTGGCACATGTTTTGTTTCCTTTGTACTTCCGAAAATACCAACGTAGAAATTATCATTACGTAAATTCACGTATTGGTTACCGTACCTTAAATGCCATGTAGGCGTTTCGGAATTTCGGTCGCGCCAGTACGCGCAGTTATTGCCGTTGAAGTATTTGTAATAAAAACCGTCGTCAGTTCGTTTGCCTACATCGTCGCCGCTATAACCTTGCGCAAATGGGATAGCATTCATATCCTTGTAACCTTCGTACACCTTTCCGCTATTTACGAAATAATTCCAAGGAGTTATATTCCATTCTTTAGCATCCCATCTACAGTTAATTATTTCGATATCATCTAAAACGGAAATGATTTCTGATAAATCAGCGTCAGTATAAAAAGGACGTTCCTTCGATACTTGATAACGTACAAAATAACGATGCTTTGACGCTAGTTTTCTGTGATACCCTTTTATTAATTTATTACGTACTTTTGGTTCATATTGATTAAAAACGTCCATTTCCGGTAAGTAATAACGTTTCATTACACCGCCTCCTAAAGTCCTAATTCCACAGCAAACTCTCCCATATCAAACCCAACTACTTCCTTTCCGCTAGGAAACACGGTTACAGGTGCGCTCATATACCCCTTGTCCGCCATCCAGGCAGCATGCGATGGGTCTTCGTCGATGTTACGAGTTTTATAAGGTACGTTAGCGGCGTTTAAGCTCCATAAAACTTGTTTGCACGTTGGACACGCGTTCTTTGTGTATACGATTACGTTTGTCATTTTGTTTCCTCTTTTCTGTATTTAATTGGCTTCTCTAAAGCGTCTATATACGAATAGTTATTTCGAGTTATTCTTGAGTGTATTGTGTAGTAATTTAGATTTAACTCTTTGCACCATCTTTTTAATGATTGCGTTTTCCCTTTGTAATTTATCAATATAGTATTTCGTTTATTGTTAGCTTGTACATCCCGAGTAGCCCATCTACAATTTTCCGGTGAGTACCCCTTATTCACGTCAATTCTATCTATAGATAATCCATCTTTGTACCCATTCGCTAAAGCCCATTCCATAAAAACTAAATAATCAGCTTCCCATTCTTCAATTACCTTAATACCTCTTCCACCATAATCTTTAAAAGATTTATTTTCAGGATTATTACAGCGATCAAGTATTCCTTTATACACTCCGTATAGTTTTGTTCTTCCAAAACCATTCGAATAGTTTAAGTACTTTGCATGTTCAACCACTAAACAACCACATGACTTTATATCTCCTCTTTTTACCGTCCTACCTTCTTTAACGACTTCATTTCCACAATCACATTTAAATTTCCAAAGAAACGCTCCTCTATCTGATTTTCCTACGCATTCGATAGCAGTCAATCTGCCGAACTTTAATCCAGCGAGCTCTAACTTACCTATATTGAAACGCCACCTTTCTGTTTATAAAATAACTCTCAAATCGCTAAAAGCATCTGCCATAATCTCCTTATTACTAACCGACTGCACTCCGATATCTCGCATAATCGCATCGAACTGACCATACATCTCCCCGATAGTACCAACGTTATTAATCTCGTAATCTACTTCGAAAGTATCGATATGACTTTCCGTTTCATGTGCCAGGTCAGCTTCGGTAAATACATCGCCCGCGCTGTGCGCCCTACCAATACGTAAGTCATCCGATGCGTTTACTCGGATAATTATAAAACCTTCTTCTCGTAACCACTGATACTCATTAGGCTGTCTCACTCCGTTTACTAACACTTTTGGCTTGTGATTCACTTTGTTTAACGAATCCTCGAAACAATATTTGTGTACATTATCCATCGTCATCTTTACCCAAATATCCGGATCAATCTCACGTAACCACTGACCGAACTTTTGATAATAAGCGCGTGGTTTCGGGTCTCGTGGGATATGCGGAAACAGTCGATGGAACTCATCCTTTAACACGGTGGAGAAGTCGAATTCCTTGAATCCGTACAGCATCCAAGCGTAATGAGATAACTCCGTTTTCCCAGAACGCGCCTTGCCCGTAATAGCGATTTTCTTAGCGTTACATAACAAATTACTCACGCCCTTTCGTAAAGGATTCAACGATTGCTTTAGCCGATCCGATGTCTAAAACGTTAATAATAATCGTAATGTTTTGCGGTGTACCTTGCGTCTGCGTTGTTTCCTTTAACTCGTCTATCTTTTCGTCAAGGAATACGATATCTTCACGTACTAAATCTAGCTGTTCGTCTAGTGCGTTAACACCGCCAATTGCTTTCGAAGCATCACTACGTGCGGATTCTGCCGTTTGTGAGAACGTTAGGATATTACGATGGTTTTCTTCCGTTCGTTCTTCTAGGCGTGTTAGTTTCGTTTTAATATCGTCAAGTATGTCAGACAAGTAAGGTAAATGGGCTGGAGTTTCACTTTCGATTGGTTCAACGATTACGAATTCGGATAATTTAAGATAATTGTTCCTGCCTTCCTTATCGACGAACCTTACTGCATTTACGTCTTCGTGATTACGACTAAGAATCTTAGTAAGTGTATGAACTTCACCCTCTTCGTAGCCCTCTCCATCTTCCCAAGCATCAACGACTAACACCGTATCCCCAATCGCTGGCTCTTTCGTCAACTCACGATATCTCTTTCCGTCAACCTCGTAGATATTTCCGTCTTTACTTTCGATTTTAACTATTTCCGCCATATTAACGTCCTCCTTACAGTAACGACGGTGAGAAAATTACTATCGTTGTAATTCGTACTGCTAATTTGTATTTTTCATTCGTTGTTATCATTACAATAAACATTAATGAAATTGCGATAACTATCCACGCAAGTACCGTCATTTATTCGCCCTCCACTTCCGTTTTCAATTCGTCCCTAACCCGTCTATACTCCGCTTGTTTCTTCTGTAATTTCATGTTTAATAATTCGGCTTCTTCTTCCGTTCTGCATTTACGAAATTTACCATACATTTCGGATATCTCACGTTGTAATTGACGCATTTTTCTATTCGAATAGTAACTTACGTACTCTTCCTTGCAATTCGGACAGATAAAGAAGTGTTTGTCTACTCGGTTAGGTAGGCGAAGTTTATGGAAACGTGCGATAAATACGTGATTGCATGTTTCACATTGTGCTTTGACGGGCTTCATTATTTGACGCCTCCGTTTTCGAAATCAAATTCGAGCTGTCCAACCGCATAACCTTCCTTCGACGATGTGCCGTCCTGCCTTGCGTGATTCTCTCGATTCTTCTCTAGGTAAATTCGATAAACATCTTCCGATGATAACCCACATTTAAGCGAAAGACTGATTAAGAAATGCCACATGTCGATTACTTCGCCTTGTAGCGCTTCCTTATCGATTTCCTTCTCGTTCTTCCACCACTTCCAATTTACTTCACGTCTAATTTCATCAATCTCACTTTCCATTGCTAACGTGATACCTACAACCCACTCATCGATTGATTTATTGATGTTTCTTTCGGAGATGATTCGGTTATCTAGTTCGGATTGTAATTCGAATAACTCATTTAGCTTGTCGCTCATTGTACGTCCTCCCTTTGCTTACGTAAGAATTCTTCGATTAATCTAATACGTTGTTCAAAACGTTTTCTTGCGAAATTGATAGGAAACGGTCCGACTCCTTTTTGTGTGAGCGGCGGTGAAAATACGATTCCTAGTCGGTGGAGTACGTATTTCATTTAGTGACCTCCTTATACTCGCCTGTGCCGTCGCACCACTCACACGTTTCGGCAGGTATCAATTGATCTCCATCGTAAACACCACCAACACAACCATTTCCGCGACATAATGGGCATCTTGTGCTTTCACTCATTCCGTTTCCTCCTTCGGATTTACCTTCATAACAATCCCTTTGTCGATTAAATACGCTAACCCTATCGCACACGCATCGCTCTCATCACTCGTCTTAAACACACCCCATTCAACGTATCGCCTCACGCCAGCCTCCACCTCTTCCTTTTCCGCTCGTCCCTTACCGAGTAGTTTCTTTTTAACGGAAGCCTGTCCGATACTATCATCGACTTTTAAACCGAAATCATTTAACGCACGATCTACCGCATTCCATGCGCTAAACACCGTATAGTTCGTGTGTGGTATTTTACTAGCGAAACCCTCTCGAACTATCAAATCATAGGGCGCGTGCTTGCGGATAAACAAGTGCGCCCATGCTTCGATAGTTTTCGTACGTAAAGCGATTGGTTCAGTTGATTTTGTTTTAACGTGTGATACGTCGATTAGTTTAGGCTTGCCATTGATTACGTCTATGACGGCGATTCCTGGACTACCTAAACTTGTATCAACTGATAAAACACGAAACGTCTTTTTACGATTTGTCATTCAAAACTGCCAACTTTCGGATTATATAAATGAGGAACAATATACGGCTCTTTACCATCTTCGCTATCTTGCACTAACATCACCATTTCTTTAATACGATGATGTTTAGGTATTTCTTCAGCTAGGGCTTCATACCCATTTAATTCCTCAGAGATTTCAATAGTCTCAGATGTGTAATATTTTCCGCTTCGTTTAAAATAAGTGACGTTTACAGTTTTCATTACATTCCCTCCCGTACTTTAGCGATAAACTCCAACGCCCCAATATACGGGGCTTTCTTCGCATCTGATAAACTCGAACGCTTTACCCGACTGACTTGCGTTTTTATTTCCTCGTACTCTCCATCACTCAGCGACTGAGCACATGCCGTTTTGAAGTTGTTAAATGTCCAATGCTCGATATCTAGTTTCGGAGGCTGCTTCGTTTTTACGGCCGCTACTACACTAGCAAACTTGTTTAGTACCTCATCACGCATGTCGTCCGTTATGGCAACACCGAACGCTCTGAAATCTGGGTATTTCATATAGTCTTCTTCGCTCATATTCCACGCTTTTTTCGACGCATTCATGTAAAGTACGATGTAATAATCTAAGTCGTACATTAACGAGTAGCATGTAACTTGTTTGACGTGGTCGGCACCAGGTTCACGCAGTGAATATTCGGAAGTTTTACTGTAGGTAGTCTGTTTCGATTTAATTTCGAGTCCGACGCGTGTAATTACGCCATGCTCATCGATGTATTCTAAAATGCCGTCACACGTACCGATTAAAGCGAATTGTTGGTTATTGTGTTCGATTACCTTACGAGTTTTAACGAAATCCTCAAACGCTGGATAACCGTCTTTCGTACGTTCAAATTTAAAACGTGGTTTCTCACCGGTGAATTTTTCGTAATGGCGTTCCGCTAGTAAGATATCACGTTGGATTGCATCGCCCACTGACGTACCAAGAAATTGCCATCGTCTTTGCCATGGCTTCACTTCGGTTTGATCACGTGGACTTCGTAATGCCTTTTCGTAAAGCTCCCTCGGACATGAGTTAGCTGACGAAGGAGAGAAATACGGTAAACTTCGATAGTCTAAGTATCCGCCTTTTCTTAATACTCTCGCATAGCTTTCGTGGAGCCAAATATCCAACGAAGTATCATAAGGCTCCGAATAAGAATGCCATGTTTCGAGGAAGTTACGGAATTCCTCTGCGATTTCATAAGCGAATGTTTCCTGCGTATTCTGACGTAGTAATTGTGCTGCGTTAGTTTTCGTTACGATAAGTCAACGCCTCCTAATCTTGATTTATTAAAACGATTGCCGGTCCGTTAACCACGATTCCTCCGACCTCTATCTTTTCGTAAGGCTCGACCTTGACAGTCATTACACCCTCGCGTCGCTCTAGCTCTTCGCTAAGTTCTTTCGTTGATACTTCGGATAGGTTAATCATTTACACCCTCCTCTTCGTTAAACCATTCTTCGATACTAACTTTTTCTAACCATCGTTCTGGATTTATCTCAACGTCACATCTGACGGGAACTAGTAATTTAACTGCGTTTTCCATCGTAGTTTTTAATTCGAATAGAGCTTCCTTCGAAATATCTCTCGGACACTCGAATAACAATTCGTCATGTACCTGGAGTAATATATCTACGTTATATTTCAATAGTACGGGCTGTAAATCTACAATTGCTTTCTTTAAAATCGAACCGGCTGACGCTTGAATCGGAAAGTTACCAGCCATACGATCCGCACGAAAATGTAAGAAACGGTCTTTCGACTTGTACTCGGTGTGTAACCGACGTTTCCTACCGAAAATATCCGTAATGTAACCTTGCTTACGAGCCAATAGTTTCTGCTCGTCCATATACCGTTGAATCCCTTTGTAACCTTTAAAGTAGTTATCGATAATTGTTTGCGCTTCGGTTCTCGTAATGCTTAACGTATCGGCTAACCCTTTGTCGCTCATTCCGTATACAATACCAAAGTTAACCACCTTAGCTTGCTTACGGAATTTCTGCTCAGGTGAACCGTCTGTATCTTTGTTAGTTTCGATATCCTCATACGTGTATTTACCGTTACTAATCATCGCTGCCGTTGTCGAGTGAATGTCGCGTCCTTCTTTGAACGCCTTGATTAGTTCCGGCTCCTTGGCCATATGTGCCAAGACACGTAATTCAATTTGCGAGTAATCTATAGAAACGAGTATTTTACCTGCACTCGATGTAAACAGGTGACGTATTTCAGGACGTTTCGCGGGGATTTGCTGGGTGTTTGGCGATTTGCATGTGAACCGTCCTGTCGCCGCTCCGTACGTGTTATGCCACGGATGTATTTTGTTATCGTGTTTAATTTCCTTCGGTAACTTTTGCGTAAATGCTTCACGTAGTTTGCTGACGCCTCGATAGTCGAGAATCTTAGAAATTACGGGATGTTTCCCTTTCAACTTCTTCAATGCTTTTACGCCTGTTGATCCGTTTTCTATATCCGGTAACTTTAAATCTACGAATAACTTTTTCTTCAATTGCATCGGTGAACCTAAGTTAATTTCTTCGTCGAATAGTTCGTATATCTCACGCTGTATTTGCGCTTCTTCTTCTGCCAATTGTTCATCTAATACCTTCGCTTTCTCTTTATCGAAGTTAATACCGATTAAATCTGACTTAATAAACTGCCTACATACGGGCATCTCTATGTTAAAAACGAGCGACTTGATATCTTGTAAATCCTCTCGTTTGTCAAACCATTCCATAATCCAATCGTAAAGTTTCAAGGTTTTCTCCGTATCGCCCGCTGCGTAAACTAACGCTACATCTAACGGTATTTCATTAAACGCAGTCTTACCGAATAACTCATCGAAGTTATCACTCGGTTGTCGTAGCCAATCTGTTATCAAATCCTTTAGTCGATGGTTTCGATTTTCGTCTAATGCCATCGACATAATACGTGTATCCGCGTGCAAGTTATCGATTAAGTTAATTCCATAACGCTGCATAAACCATTTACAATCGAAAGGTGCGTTGTGCATTACGGTTTTTACTTGCTCTAGTACAGGTTTAACGTACTGTAATAAAACTTCTTCGCTTAAATTCGGACCTTCTTCATGGTTCAACGGTACATAATAATTGTGGGTTCTCGTCGAAATCGAAAAACCAGCCACTTCACCTTTCCACGGGTCTAATGCTCCGTTATCCTCACCGAATGTCTCACAGTCAAATCCAACTAAATCGGACGTTTTCATATCGTCTAACATTTGCTTTAATACCTTGCCATTGGTAACCAATACGTAATTATCCGGTGTAGCTAACACCATCTCACGTATTTTATCGTCGCGCTTTCGTCCGTGTAACACTTTCCATAACCGTAAAGCCTCCGCCTTACTAAAACGTTTAGCGAGGTCAGAAGGGCTACGACCAATTTCGCCCTTCATCATCGCTTCTTTTACTTCCGCAAGTCTCTGCCTATCAGACTCACTATTCTTCATCGATAGAATTCGTTGCCATGCGTCTTCCATCGTTTCAATCGCCTTTGCCTTTCTCTCGACCGCTTTTGCCACCCGTACTTTCGTTTCTTCAACGGCTTCAGCGCCAGGTATTTTTAAGTTCAACGTTAACTTTGGCGTCACTTTCACCGCCCCGTTTCCTTGCAATTTAATCGGTAATAAAATGTTACTACCACTTCGTGATTATTTTCCGCCCACTCTTCGAAACAACGCTTATCGCAAAATGAGTTACCTTCGCGATCGTCATAAACGAATTCTTTACAGTTGAGTACGGCGCTACAATTCTCGCAAATACGCATTTGTTACTCCGTTTTATCAAAGCGTTGTTCTACTGGAACGATAAGTTCTACTCTCGACCAGTTTCCTGTATCACCCTTTAAAGCGACAGTTGAACAACTATTTACCGTTCCGTCCTCACGAGCAACTCCGATTGTTCCTACAGGATTGACACTTAAACTGCGAGAAATCGTACGAACGATATCACCTTTCTTAATCTCACCAACCTCACGACCGATAGCCGCCCACTTAAGTTTCTCTGCCTTCGCTTTCTTTTCTTCCTCGGCTTCACGGGTGATATGTTCCGCTTCTTCTTTCGTTAATGGTTCGAGGTCTTTTCGGTGTACCCAAGGTGCTGAGGCTTCGCCACCGTTTATATAAGCGGTTTTGAACGAGTCATCACCATCTTCGTTGTCGTATTCAACTAGATTAACGACGGTGCCGATTTCATAGTTATGTGGCCCGCAAACATATTCAGTATGATCTCCACCAATAACCCTCGCAAAGTCGCCTTCTTTCAATAATGCTTGTTTAGCTTCGAGGACTTCTTCGTCGGTTGCTTTTACTAGTTCGTGCTCGCGAAACCAAGGATAAAGTAGTTCTCTTCCTTGTAAATCTTCGCATTTAAATGGTTGATTATCTTCACTATCGTGGAAAATCTTCACGATGTCTCCGACTTTACCTGAATGATTACTTTCTCCGATTACCTTCGCATAATCACCGACCTGTAGACGCTCTACCATTGGCTCACTTTCGTTCTCGGCACTCTTTTCTTCCGAAGTTCCTTGTTCCGCCTGCCCTTGCTGCTCATTTTGCAACGCCTGCATACTACGTGTAATTTTTTCTAAGTCAGACGGGGTACCTTCGAGTTTAGTTCCGTCAGGTAATTCGATTTTCACTACGCCTTCCGCGTCGGTTAGTTTGTCGTTAGTGATTGCGTGGGATTTTCGGAATACTTTCCAATCGTCGTCATTACAATCACGGCTACGCTCATCATTAATATCATCGAGGAATTTCATATCATTAATTTTATTAGTTCTTACAACTTCGTAGAATGCTTCGTACGTTAAATCATCATCATACCCTTCTTCGAAACATTGAATTAAATCGTCAACTCTACCTCCGTCTGTAACTAACTCATAAACAAACCCGTTAAATTCCACCGTATTTTCATTAACAACTTTAACTCCGTCTAATTTAGCCATGTTTAATTTCCTCCTCGTTTTCTTCGTTATTAGTTACTGCTGTTAACTCAATCCACCGTTGGCTCGCGCTAGTTTCCGTCGCCCAATACTCACGTTGACCTGCACATTCGAACATAAATACTCGATCACCTTCGACGCCTGCGATATAGTCACAATCTTCAGACGTATAAGCCTGGTCGTTTCCTTTTGTCGCACGTACTACTAATGCATTGTCGCGGTCTTGACGTACGCGAATTGTTTTTACTTGAATTTTATACCATTGTTTGTTGAGCGGGTCTCGCGCTACCAAGTCGTAAACCTCCGGGATGAGCGGTTTTGCTACTTCCCAACCGAGGTTTAAGAGCGCGAGGGCTACTCGTAATTCCGAGCAACCGCCCTTAATTGTTGTTTCGTGTGCCATCTAAACGCCCCTTTCCAAACGCTCCCTTAAAACGGAAGCGAATCGTCATCAATTTCGATTGGTGTTCCTTCGTTGCTTGCACTTTTCGAAGCCGTTGGCAATTTCGATTTATCAATCGCTTCATCTTCCGCATCTTGTAACAATGCAATGATGTCGCTTTCTTCACGGAAGTTTGCTAAGTCCTCAAACCCGTAGTCAATACCAATAAACGATTTAGCCTTTTCGAGTTGGTCTTCGGACGCTTCACCGGATTCAAGGGCGTATGACTTGTCCACTTGTTTAAAGTGAACCGCTTCACCTACTAGTGAATATTGCGGGTTAAACTTACGTCCCATCTTTTCGGCTTTATCGTAGTCGGCGATAATGTTGTTGATATGGAACTCAGCCGTATCGATCACGCGGTAAGTGCCGTACTCCAAGTCATATACAGGAATCATTGCGTACATCTTACGTTTTGCACCGACTTTACATGATGGACACTCCGTTTTACCTGGCTTGAAGTATTTCGTAATGTCTGCGTTTGTTTCTAGCGGTGAATGGAGACAAGAGTGTTTTCGGAATCGGTGAATCGTACGTTTACCATCGAATGTTTTATCTTCGTGTACGAAGTAGAAATACCAATCGTCTGGTTCCGCTAGTAAGATGAATGTACGCCCCTCTGCGTTTACTTCACCGTGTTTTCCCATTCGAACGTAACGCGTCACACCTTCCGGAAATTCGCTATTCCCTCCGTTTTGGCTAGCTTCACGTTGTTCCTCACGCTTTTTTAACGTTTCTCTAATACCCATTGAAACAACTCCTTCGTTATAAATTCGAGCTTGGGTGACTCCCACGCCCGTATTACGTAACTGACTTCAATTACGCAATACCGACGCGGGGGATACATCGGTAGAAATCAAGAACTTTGGACGTAACGCATCGTGCTGTAATGCCAAGCGCCCATATGACGCCACTACCCGTTGTTCATATTCGGGGGAGGTGAAGATGGTGATAACGACGGGTAATGACGTTATATCGACGTGCATTTTTCGACTTTTATGTTGGATACTGTCGTTAGGAGTTTAGTTCATTAACAATTGTTAATACTACAAACATAAGTTATAATAAAAATACGAGGTACACTAAAAGTGGACTTCGGCTTAACACATCGTTAAGCAAAACCATTGCAATTAATCGACCTGCCAAGTCGGTTAGTTGTACGTACAAAGGGTAGCATTTAGCCCCCTCTGTACGTATTTAGAATCGTGCTATGATTTACGAGTTCTATATACAATGCCTAAGTATATAGAACGTATTACGCAAGAAGATAATCCTGGTAATCACCGAATTGTCTTTCGTCGAAGCGCTTTGCCAGGCGCTCGAGCTTGCGTATAACTGTCGAGTGATGTAGCCCCAACATTTTTCCGATTGCCGTCGGCGTTGGAGTCTTATTTTCACTTGACAGAAACGATTCAACGATTGCCGTCGTTGTCTCGTCGTTGACCTCACCCGGGTCAGTTAAGAAGTCGATTAGCTCTCGCTGGTCGGCTTCTTTCTTTTTTATAACGTGTTCTTCTATATCGAATTCGTCAGCGATAGTTTCGAACATTGCCGTGTTCTCTTCCTCATCACTATCTGATCCATCATATAACTCATACTTCCTTCTAGTACGTAACTTCCGTAATAGTGACTTATAGCCATTTCCGAGTGATACTGTGAATAGCTTTACGAAATCACCGCCAACGTTATTTCGTAAACTTTCCAATACCTTTTGTATTACATCGTGGAACAATCCAGTTATATCATGTTCGTTTGCCATATATGTAGCAGTGCT
The DNA here is from genome assembly GCF_022663595.1 of Bacillus cereus group sp. BfR-BA-01360. Lineage (NCBI taxonomy): Bacteria > Bacillati > Bacillota > Bacilli > Caryophanales > Bacillaceae > Bacillus > Bacillus cereus group sp. BfR-BA-01360. Next base: position 12,290 of record NZ_JAKUFV010000028.1, on the reverse strand, counting down.
CCAATATCGGAGCTTGTCCCGATATACCTCTGATAAACTAATGTACAAATCCGTAAATACAAAATCATCTCCTGTTCGAAGATACTCGGTTGCCATCTTGTTAATATTTGATTTTTGTTCGTCTTTCACTTCTTATTCCCCCTTACAATAACTATGACGCACAAGTTGCCACACTCGCGCACTTTTTTTAAAAATCCTTTATAAACATATATTAACAAATAATTTTCAGAAATATCGAAAAGTCAACCAAGTATCTTACTTTATTTTTCGTTTACTTTTATAAGCATTTTCTCTACATAAAAAAAAAACGAGCAGCTATTATAGCTACTCTGCTTTCTAATGGTACACGCTGATTTAGCCACCAGGAGTGGTTTCTTGTGCCATTGTTTTTGCGTTATTATTATTGTTACTGTCTAATGGTGTGTTAAGCACAAACAACCCTAGAATCGCTACTAAACCCACAGAAACTCCTAACAAAATCTTCTTCAAACTGAATTCCTCCCTTTTCATTTTCAATATTTACTTTAAAGTCTATAAGTGACTTGGTCAATCCAGAACGATCTCCTCGTTCGTAGATTTCCCTAGCAACCAGACTAGAGAAAAAGAAGTTTGAGTTAGAAAAGAAGTGTTGAAAACATTCATAAAGTTCTGAGAACGAATTATAGGAGCGAGCTTTGTATAAGAGTAAAAAGTCTTTTTCTCCCCTTTCTTCTATAATACTATCTATTAATTGTCCTTTTGTATTATCCTTTTGATATTCAATAAGTCTTGTGTCTGATTTCGCTCCTAATGGTATTCCCAAATAAATTTTAACACAATCTAATCTATCTCTTGCTTGTACCTTGAACCTCTCTACTCCAATCGTCTTGGCAATGACGTAACTATTATGAAGATATTTTAGACATCTTTCGTTGTCTTCATTCAAATACGTCATCCCTACATAGTATGACGCATCTGCAACGGTTTTCGCGCAAATATTGGCATTGATTATTAAAGAAGCACATTTTCTTGCTAAATGTAATTGATTACGATGTAAAAAAATGGGAGCGAGAATTTCAGCCAACCTATGTAAAAAACACTCCTTAATAAATAATTTCCTACTATCACTTAAATCTTCTATCATGGAGGATGCCTCCCGTGCTACCTCTAACATGATATGAATTTTTTTCTGAGCAAAATAATTATAACATTTAATAATGTTTACAAGGATATTTAATGTACTATCTTCCACACGACCGATCTTATTTAGACTCTTGATTAAATCAACTCCTTTTATTTTTCCCTGCATGTAGCTATAAATAATGCTATAAACGTTTATATAATCTTTAATTACTCCGTCGCTTTTTCTGTGTATTTGAATTAATTGTCTTAGTAGCTTTACGTTTCGAGTTATCGCAGCGTACTCTAAACTCTGCTGTATTGATTCAGCAGAATCTAGTTGTAAGCACCATTTCTCCATCTTCTCACGTTGTTCGTCTGGAAACAGATAATAGGAGAGTCTCAAGAGTTTTCTAAACCCTATAGTCCCATCCTTTTTAAATTTAGACATACACTGCTTAGATACTCCTATTTTTTCTGCTACACTTGAAAATGTTATATCATCTCTATCATTGATAGTATCGCATATCTCTCTATGAAACCCTAACACTTGAAAACCCTCCTATGCTGTATAAGAAAATTTTGGTATAATGTAATTATAACCCAAATGTGCACAAAAGTACACATTTGAATATTGAGAAATATTTTTCAAGGATGTGTTAAAATGATTGACTACACCCCTCTCCATGTCACACTAAAAGAAAAAGACATGGTGATAAGCGATTTAAGAGATAAAGTATTACATAGTAAAACAATTGCTAGAATTAACAGAGGAATGTCCGTACACTTAAGTACCGTAGAAGCTATTTGTTTACACCTTGATGTACCTATTGAAAAAGTAGTTAAAATTGCTGCCACTGAAGAGTAATAGTTTTAAACCTCCGATTTAAGAAAGGAGGTGATTACATCGTTAAAAGTCGGAAGGTGCCGTATTCCCGAACTATGTAAAAAGAACGGCATTACACAAGCTGAACTCGCTCTAAAAGTCGGTATTACACCGCAATCCATAACGGATTATGTCAGCCTGCGTAATTTGCCTAACGTAGAAAGAGCGCGTAATATTGCCGCTAAGCTACATTGTGACATCGAAGAATTGTACGAATGGGAAACGGAATAACATCTATTTACCGGGAAGGTTTCGTATCTTCCCTCCGACCGAAAATACGTGAATTCACGTATGATAATTTTAATCGAACTGGCTCCGCATTATCAACTACAGATATCAACGAATCCTTTCCTTCTTTTAGTAACGAGTCATTCGCATCCTTAAATTCACAAACATATCCATTTGTCAAGCGCATTTTGCCATTTAAATATTTCTCAAGTTCTTTTCGAAGTTTCTCGCCTGCTGGATCGTTATCCGCTACGATAACTAATTCTTCTATCGGCGACTTCAATATTTGCTCTGCCTTTCGTTGGTTAAACGACGAGGATCCGTTTGCCAGTCCGAAAACCCCAGCCGTCATAAATGACATCGCATCTATTTCCGCCTCACAATATACTGCCCGCTTAATATTTCGTTTATAAGCGAGATGTAATCCGTATATCAAATCTCCAATTGGCTTTCCGTCCTTTTCGTACCAGAATGCTTTGCCGCGCGTTTTCCGATACTTAATATTCGCCAATCTACCGTTTGTATCAAACCACGGAATTACCACCGCCTGCCTAAAGCGGTCGTAACCGATCTTCATTTGCCGTTGTACTTCCTCACTAATACCTCGCTGTCCTAAATACGGGTGGCGATAAGCGTATTCTTGCAACCGACCAAAATCGAGGGCCTTATGGCCGCTTTCAATCCGGAGTTTCGGCGGCTTAAGTACGAGGTTGTCGTAGGTGTAACATGTACCATATGATTCTAACAGGTATGCTTCCGTCTCTTCATAGGTCTCATTTCGCAAGTAAGATAACAATCTGGTAAAGTTGCCGCTTTCCCATTCGCTATCAAATGCACCCGAGTCTTTCCACGTACCAGCGTAATCCCCGTCTAAGTTAACGAAAAAGCTCGGCGTGTGTTCATATCGAAATGGCGAGGCTGCAATTAGTTTATCAGAAGTCCATCTTTCGTTAGTCCAAGAAAACTGCCGAAGTTCATACTCGATGTCTACATTTACGTCCTGCCCACGTATTTGAATACTTGACAAGGTGACCCACCTACCGTTCTTTTAAATTAAAACACGCTCGTAAATTGTTTCGCTGCTTCCTCTCCTGTTTCCATTTCCTTAATCACGCCAATCTGCGGCATGTAAATGATTTCGGCGCTTTCGCCTTCACCACCGTCACGACCTTTATTAATACCGATTATACCTCGTCCTTGTTTTGCATCAGTATCAACCGCAATCAATAACGCCGCATCCTCTAAGAGTGCTTTCGTTTTCTTTACTTCGCTACGTTTCGGTAAGCGTAATTCTCTTTGGCCATCCTCGTCCTCGCTGTTATCGACTTCGTCTGCTTGTGTAATAGCGAACATAACCACTCCTGTTTTACCGGCTAATCGACGTAAAGCCTTCGATGTAGCCGCTGCGTCCCCGCCTGCTGTCTTTGACGTGTTCTTTTCGTAATCTAAATAATAGAACGGGTCCACAATTACGACATCTGCATTTGTCTCACTTATATCTACTTCTAACTGTCGTAAATCCCTTCGATGAAAGTCGTAATCATCTACGCCTCGGACAACAATATTACCTGGTAGAATTTCATTGATATTCGCTAGGAACATTTTAAACCCTTGTTCAAATTCTTCTGATAGTTTACCATGACGGATTTCCTTCGAATCAAAACCAGCTTCTAAATTTATACCGTCTAGTTCGGCTACAGTCGCTCCAATACGTGATGAGATTGAAGTGTATAAGCGTACCATCCCTTCGAACCATCCCATTTCCATTAGCCAGATAAGCACGTTTGCACCTTGAAACGCCATTTCTACGCCCTCTTCGATAGTCGTTGCGGATTTACCACGCCCTGACTTTCCATAGATTGTGTATACGTTCGAGCTTACGTAACCGCCAATCGCCTTATTGATGAATGAAAATCGAGACTTCCAAATGCGATAAGACTCGCCCTTTTTACGACGTTCGTATTCTTCTAGGAATTTAGACGTATCTGCCTTCAAACTTGTTCCCACTTTATCACGAACGTCTGTTCTTATTATAACGCTGTCAACTCTATCTCGCAACCATTCTAGGAAAGAATTTCCGTCTAGTTGCTCAAATTGTTCAGGCGCTTCGTTTTGTAAGAATTCCATCGCTTCGACCTTTGCCGAATAAGACTTGATTTGTTTCGTTAAATACTCGAAACTATCCTCGACATTTGGTACGTAAGTGAATCCGTCGACTTCTGCTACTAGCGTACGGAAGTCGGGGACACGCCCGCGATTAGTTTCTACGTAATCTTTAATAAAACGATACGCCTTACGTTCAGCTTCCGTAACAAAATCTCGCTCTGTTACATGATTCAATTGTATCGGATTAGCCGTATCTATTACTTTCGATAAGAGCATTTCTCCGTAGTTCATTAACTACACCTCCAATTTACCATCTATATAAATATTGTGTAAGGCAACAAATGTACTAATTTTAGCGAACAAACCGAACGTAGTTTTGCAGTTTGATTACAGGAGTGTTCGAACCGCTCGCATTCTCTCCGCCATCTTTCGTTTCTGATCCTCGCTATACTGACGTAATCGCTTCATACTTACCTGCTTTTCACCTAACGTGCAACGCACTGCTAGCGGTTTTCCATCGTCGTCACTTTCGATAACTGTAACGTTTTCTTCACCAATTATCCCTACTAACTTACGAATGTGTTTTGGAACGCAAGAGTATGCGTTCCATTCCTTCGTTTCGTTGTCGAAAGTCAATACGGTTTCTTGTTCTTTTGTTGAGTATAAACTCATTGATTAGCCTCCTCCGTTTCTATTAAAATAGCGTTTTTGTTATAAACCATTGTATATGGTAAAATATAGTGACAACATGTTTTAAGGAGGTTTTAATATGCCACACGAAGTTTGGTTTCCTATACTCCTAGCAATATTCGTCGTATTTTTCCTTAATAAAGAGGAAAAACACAAACAATAACTTTATTTGTTCCAGCTTAAATGTATGTACGCAATATTTAAGCTGGTATTCTTTCAAATAAGGATTTTATTTTGTTTGGTTTTTCAGTAACTCTGGGTTTTCGTAGATGTTTCCAATGACTATAAACTCATAAATTTCACCGTATACACACTTTTGATAACCTTCCCCAATTTCAAAAGGTAACCATCCGAAGTTGCCCCATTTAACAACATGCTCAGCAAGTGATTCTTCTTGGAAATGAATACCTCCGTCATGACGACTTACAATATCCCCTTCATAAATCTCCTTACCGTTCTTGTCTTTTAAGCCTGTGTATTGCCTTAAAATTGCATCACCATATTTACCATCAAGTGAGAAGTGACACCAATCATTTACTTGACCATCAAAATTACCGTGTGTTGTTTTGCTTTCGAAATTAATGTTTACAGGAGTGAAATGTTCTCCTGTCGGTTTATATATTGCATCGAACTTAATTTCTCTCATTCTCTTTCCCTCCAAAATAACTATTTTGTTTGATTTCGCATATTTTTAAATGGCTCTATTAATAGCCAATAAATAAATTTACAAGCGTTATATATAACGGAAATGGCAACTATACTTAAAATAACAACCATATAAACTAGTCCGCCCCATCCTTCATGAATCGAATCTAAAATGAACAATGGCGAGACAAAAATTAACCCTATTACACATAAAATCACGAAGGCAATTATCATCAAACATAGTTCTTTTAGTCTTTCTTTGAATAAACCCAAATTTCAATCACCTCGTTTTCTATTCAAATAACGCTCTCGTTATAAATTAATCATCATAGTCGGTATCATCAATTGCAATAAACTCTTTGTTGCATTTTGGACACTTTGCTATGTATTTAGGATGATAGGTATCATCATAAAATCTAAATTGACTACCTTCTCCGCAATGAGTACATTCCCAATACCCTTGCATATATCCACTGGTTGTTTCTGGTCTATCGCAATTAACGGAATAAACTAGATAAGGCTTATCTGGAGCGTAATGCGGTGCATACATAAAAGGTGTTAAATTAACCATCTCTAATTCCCCTTTTCTATTCAAATAACGCTTTTGCTCAGTTTTCCTATATTTCCAATTCCTTTCGAATCTCATCAGTCATCATTAAAAATTCTCTAGCATTTATAACAACATGGGTGTAGTCTTCTGAGGAATTTACTTTCATAAACACATTTATCAATTTCTTCTTCTCATTCGTGATAAATTCGATAGTGTCTTCCTCTTCCATCATGCAAGTTAATTCATGCTTCTTCATATTTCCAACCCTCCGTTTTTATACAAAATTCAAATTTGGTCTTACTTTTCCGTTTCCTCCAACACAACGTTATAAAGTCCGAAGGTCACTCCGAAAATAAAAGCGGTAACTTTTATTTCCATACCACTTAGTCCACAAAAATACGTAAGCCAAAACCACGTTGGCAAAGACATGAATACTGCGATAATAATCTTTTTCATTATGAGTTCTCCTTCATTCCTTCTAAGATTGAAAACATTAGTAAACCTAATAGTAGTAATACTGTGTATATAATATTCTCTGTAAAAGTAAGTCCTATATAAATTGAGAATGATGACACAGGTACGAAAACAAGGAATTGAAATACGATTAATATTAATTTTTTCATCTTCGCATCCCCCTTTTCGAATCACCCTCGAACGGCAACACCACGCATAAATCTCGCACTCTATCGTACAACCTACGATCAAACACGCTTTCCAACTCGTCGATAGGAATGTTCGAGGTGTAAACCGTAGGTAATCCGTTCGTTATCCGGTGGTTAATCACCGCGTGTAAATCGCCTCGAAATGCTTCGGTTGCACTACGTACTCCAATATCGTCCAATATCGCAAAAGGGGCCGTCTTAGCGTTAGTCATGCGACGGTAGTATTCCTTTGCGGATTTCTCCGCCGTTTCACGCGGTATGTTTGACCGATTAAATTCGTTAAATAACGTTTGCCATTCGTTCACATCTAAAAAATAACCAGGTACCTGCAACGATTGCCTATTTCGCTGCAAACTACCGATGTAATGCCGGATTAGCCATTCATTTAAAATAACGGCTGCTGTTGTCGTTTTCCCTGTACCAGTTTCTTCGGAAAACAAATACATCGATTTGATCTTGTCTTTTACATCCGTTGCCTCATCCGCCTCAAATTGTCGTGAGAAAGTCGTTACATACGCTTCGATAGATTTATAGACTTTCGGTTGTGTATCTTTTACAGGCGAATTCAGTAGCGTTAAATGACGGTATTCTTTTGGTAAGTTGGTCGCTGCCATACGTCCACCTTTCCCGTTAAATCCGTGTAGTGCGATGTATGAAGGGCATTGACGGTTACATGATTCGCTTTTGTACAGTGAACAATGATCGGATAGAATACATTGCATCAAACCAACGCCTCCCCTGCGAATTTATCCTCATAATATTCCGTAACAGCCTTGATGTCCTCACCCGCTAGAACAGCGCCTCCTTTACGTAACTCCATGCCGTATGGACACTGTTTATAGCACTTATCTTCTACGGCACCCATTCGAATTAGTTCGTTAAAAGGACAATCGAAGCAATGATTGTTTAGTATTCGAAGCACCTTACTACGTGCTTCTTCTTTTTCAATATTGTTATAGGTACACTTTGGAAACTCATTCCTACGTGCTAATAACGTTTTTTCACGACCACATGACGGACATCCCACACCCCTTTTAAAATGCATGTAAGCAATCGAAGGTTTTTCATTAGGGTGATACGGGCATGTGTAACGCATTTTCGTACGGTTATTTTTGTAAACCGTCTCTAGTAATGTATAACCTCTTTCCGCAAACTCTTTACGTACTTCTTCAATCGTTCTAGTACGATATTTATGTTGTTGTCGTTTACATTGACGGCAACCACCGAAACCCTTTCGCATATTACCTGCTGTTATCTGGATAATACTTTCAGGATGCTGACGGCATTTACAACGCATCGGTGTTCTTGCGTTTATATAATCCGTTTCTAGTAAATCGTACCCTTTAGAATCAAAAAGTGCTTTTACTTCTTCGAACGTGAATTTAGAACGCGCCATTTGTCTTCCCTCCGTTCATAAATAATCGATAATTTCTTCCGTACTAACTTCCATAACCTCCGTCTGTCTTTGTAACTTCGCTTCTTCCTTACGTAACTCATCAAGCACTCGCGGTAGAATACGCCCTCGCATATACGAATACATAAACGCAAAGTTTAATCCAGGATACTCCCGTGTCGGCTTATAATCGGCAAAACATGCGTCGATGAATTGTTTTGTTGCTTCCGGTTTATACTCAGCAATAAACGTCTTCAACATACGTCCTTCCATCGCATAGCTACGAGTGACATAAGGAATTTTATAACGCTCCTCATGTTCGTGCTTTAGATACTCTCGGAATGTCGTTACGTTCCACTTTTCGATTGGTAGGTTGCGGAAATCTTTCGTTGAAACTCTTTTTATGCGGGTCATTTCGTAGCCTCCTCTACTAATCCATCCCAATGCTTAAAATCGTCAATACCTGTTTCATGTAGCGTCTCAACCCGTATTTGCTTATCTAGAAAACTTTCGTATTTATTTACACTTTCTTTAGCGATTTCTACAAATTCACCTGCGCGTTCTACTTTGGCGTATTTAACCCCATATAACATGCGTCTTCGTCTAAACGTTAATCCAAGTATGTTTCTGGTAAGCGGCAGATAAATTCTTACTTGATAAAACGTATTTATAAATGTTACTTCTTCGATTTCAATTTCATAGTTACGATATCTTCCTACTACTGGGAATTTACGTAAAATCATTCTGCCCCTCCTCGTCAAATAATTGCGCATGTAACTCCTCGTTAGACGCCTGCCACAAGTCTCGTCCATCTTCCGTTTTGAATACGTTGCGACGGATTAGCGCCTCGATGTAGATTTCTTTCAGTAATAAATCGTGTAACTGCATTGTCCCTCCATTTGTATTGCTCAATTAACCTATTTGTAGATTCCTAGATTTTTGTCTCGTTATTTGAGCGTAAAATTCACGTTAGTAACCTTTTGTGACCTTACGTTCTTGTTGGCGCTCAATCACTCCAGTTACACTCCCGATGCTACACTCGACTTTTTGCTTAACTCCTTTTAACGTGTGCATGACCGACTGTAATACCGCTTGATCGTCCTTTGCCTTACGACGTTCCTTACGAATACGTTTCAGCTCTTTCAATAAGTAATTGCCACGCGCTGTAGTAAACGTTTCTATCTCGATAGTGTGTAAGATATCTTGCTGCGCTAAATCCGTTTGTGACTTACGTATATTCGTTTGTTGCATGTCGGACTCTAACGATTCTAGTTCTGATAGGATACGTTGCAGCCGCTTTTTTACGTCTCTCACCGTAAACACCTCCTATTAACTTTCCTTCAGTTCATTTACTAAGTTTTCTAAGCTATACTTGACGTCTTCTAAGGTACGGTAACCTCCGATTATTTTTCCGTTTGCATTTATGTGAAACAGAATATTCTCTAATCGTCTAATAAGGATCTTTTTATCCATATAAATCGTTCCTTTCGATATCTATTTAAAACCTGACAACTTCGCTTACGCTCGTTGTATCTCATCATCTATTAGCGGTGTTCTTTTATATAAGTAATTACCGCCGAATATATTAATGATGGAAGGATATTTCGCTAGAAATAGCCTTCAAGGTTTTTGTTTTGCAAATGATATATAAAATAACTGATATATAAATAACTAATAATTCGTCTTCAGCTCATGAAGTACCCCGCTACATATCTTGAAGTGCTCCCCCTTCACTTCGTGAGTTTAGTCCTCTATAAGAATTGAAGGTCGATGGAATTTCGGGAACTCATCTGGTATTGGTAACAACGTATATAGATTCGATGTCTGCCCTTTACCGTCGTTTTTAAGCCGTTTTTCTACTTTTATTAACCGTAGCTCTTCCAATCTCCTAATCGCTGATCTAACCGTATTCTCGGAGCACACACACTCCTTAGCGATTCGGCTTACACTTGGATACGAAGTTTTCGTTTCATAGTCTGCGTATTTACATAAGATAACGTAGACCATTTTCTCGTAGACTTTTCCGAAGTTTTTCGTATCATGTAATACGCCGTAGTCAATATTCACGTATTTACGAGTATTAAGCGCAACTACTCGATCCCTATTTTCGCTCATTCTCTCACCAACTTTATAATCGGTAGAATCGTATATACCGTATTCTCCCACTGTTGTGTACGCTCGTGTCTGCGTCTTTCCTTAACGACTAATGGCTTTCCATTCCAACGATACTCACATAGCTTTTTGATGCGTCTATTAGCGCTCTCACGGCTTATATTTAATCGTTTTGCAATCATATCTTGCGTTGGATAACATTCACCATCTTCGTCCATGAATGACGCCAGGACGCAAAGTGTCGTCCATCTTTCCGGACCTAAATCTGCTATTAAACCAGAGTGTACTGCGTCGACATACATCTTAAGGAATATACGTGTCTCTCGCTTTCCACTCGTTATTGAATATTCCGTTTGGGCTTCGATTGATACTAAGTTGCTATTTTCGCTCACTGTACTCACCCGTTTCCACCTCCGTGTAATGCCTTGTGAACTCCTTACATTTACTATGACGCAGGACTTTGTACCCTCGCGCACTTTTTCTCAAAAAAAATTAATTTATTTACGTTTTTCTACTTTTTACACCCCTATACAAAATGTGTCCAAGGTTATAAAATACAAGTTATGGAAGCTATTATTTCAATATGTTAAACCTAACGGAGGTTTGATTATGAAAGGTAGCGTATTACAAGATAAAAAAAGAGGAACCTGGTATTTTTCTTTTGATATAGGAAAAGACCCGTTTACCGGGAAAAGAAGACAAATTAAAAGACGTGGATTTAAGACTGAAAAAGAAGCGGAAAACGCATTAATTAAAGTTCAGGCTGAAATGTTAAATGACGAGTTTCTGGATTTAACACAAATGTCCTACTCTAAATATCTCGATGAATGGTTTGAAGAAAGACGGATTTATCTCCAGAAGTCCACTTATGAAATTCACTCGATTTACTGTGAGAACGTCATAAAACCAAAACTTGGACATTTCCAGTTACAAAAAATTGAACCTATTCATATTCAAAAGTTTATAAATAACTTAGTAAATGAAACAAATTACTCATCTCACACTATTCATTTAATATTTCGAATAGTAAGCTCATCATTAAAGAAAGCACAGACGATGAAGTTAATTAAAGATAACCCTGCAACCGGTACGACATTACCAAAACGACAGCGTAAAGAAATGAACGTGTGGTCACTTGATCAAGTAAATTATTTCTTAACCGAATCTAAAAACATTAAGCGATTGACTCGCTGCTATATCGCATTTGCAATGTCCCTTCTTACTGGCATGCGTCAAGGTGAAATAATGGGATTACGTTGGAAGGATATAGATTTCGAAAGAAATATCATTTACGTAAAACAAACTTTAACGCAAGCTGCCGAAATAAAAATCGGTGCAAAAAACACATCAAGTATACGATCAATTCACATTCCAGACAAGCTCGTCAATGAATTAAGAAACCATCGTAAATTGGTCCTTGAAGAGCGGTTGTGTCACGGAAAGGATTACGAAGACAATGACCTAGTAATTTGTACACGTACAGGTAAACCGATGATCCCTCGAAATCTACGAAAAGAGTTCTATAATTTAACGGAGAAACTCGGACTTCCTAAAATACGTTTTCATGACCTACGCCATACTCATGCGACTATGCTGATACAACAAAATGTTAATGTAAAATTAATCGCTGATCGGTTAGGTCATTCCGATATTGAAACTACACTTAATACGTATAGTCACGTTCTGCCTGACATGCAAAAATCGGTATCTGAAAAACTAGATAAAATCATGAATATTTAATCGACATGTTGCCACTTCTGTGTCCACGCTCGATTTTACGTCTATTAACCGTCAAAAATACGTGAATTTACGTATATCTTAAGTCTAAGTGCCTGAAGAAGGTATGGTCGAAGTCGGCGAATTAAAAATACACCAAGCATCGCATGCCCGCTACTTTGAAGACTTCTTAAAATTTGTCGA
>NZ_JAKUFV010000027.1:0-51422 GCF_022663595.1 Bacillus cereus group sp. BfR-BA-01360 | reverse complement strand
TTTTCTTTATTGGAAACGAGCTATTATCACTTTTAGAAAATGCTGGACGAATGGGGATTCCCCTTCCACAAGCATTAACAAATGCAGTTGAAATTTTAAGTAATAAGAGCAATAAGACAAGCTCTGAATATGATAATAAAAAAGGAGATGTTGAGTAATGGGACACATTGTAGATATTTCAAAATGGAATGGTGACATTAACTGGCCTATAGCAAAGCAATACATTGATTTCATCATCGCTCGTGTACAAGATGGTTCAAATTATGTAGATCCATTGTATAAAGGATATGTACAAGCCATGAAGCAACATGGTATTCCTTTTGGTAACTATGCATTCTGTCGTTTCGTTTCTGAAAATGATGCAAGAATAGAAGCGCGTGACTTCTGGAACCGTGGAGATAAGAGCGCGACAGTATGGGTTGCGGATGTTGAAGTGAAAACAATGAATGATATGAGAGCGGGCACACAAGCATTTATTGATGAACTACGCCGATTAGGTGCTCAGAAAGTTGGTTTATACGTTGGTCATCATATGTATGCTCCGTTTGGTATGGCAAATGTAAAATCTGACTTTGTTTGGATTCCTCGTTATGGCGGTAACAAACCTGCATATGAGTGCGATATTTGGCAATACACAGAGACAGGGCACGTGCCTGGTATTGGTAAATGCGATTTAAATAAATTAATCGGAAATAAATCGCTGGCTTGGTTTACAAATCAAACTGTTGAAAAACAAGAAGGAGTGGGGATTAAAGTGGATAAATTTAATAAAGTCGTATCGTATGAATTTGGTACAGCATTAGTGCCAGAAATGTTAGGGATGATGGATGCTCTTGGTTATGAATCTCGCATTATCTCCTATGGAGATAAACAAGGTTTAGTTAGATTTGAAACAACATATCGTCAAGGGAATGAACTAGATCGAGCAACAGCATGGTTAGATGCTAAAGGACTTAAATATTTCTATACAAAAGAATAGTTTGATTAACAAAAATAAGAGCCGTCCTGTTGGGCGGCTTCTTTTTTATGGCTTTTTATTGTCCTAAGCCATTATTACCTCTTTTTTTTGAGATGTTTCGAATTGAAAACGATGTTTAATAGTTGAATTGATTTGTTTTGTTCTATCCAAAAATGACTTTTACTATAGTTAATTAGTTCTAATGGTCTTGTTGTTGGACGAATTTTCGCTGCGGGAGTGAGAGGTGTACCAAGATACTCTTTAAAAAACATGGAATCATCTAAGTATTTAATGGGACAGTTCCTATGGGATCCTATTTGACTTTGATTCGGTAGTCTAAATCTAGTTACAATATCATTTTTGTCTAGCCATTGTAATGTGTTACTAAGGATAGTTATAGCTACAGGCTCAATGTAATCTAAATTTGTAAAATCAAGAGTAATTTCTTGTTCTACTGGTTGTCCATCTGAGATTACTCGACCTAAAAAATTATACATGGTGTTTCGGGTAAAACGGAATGGTAATTCAATATTCAATTTTAAAAGCCCCCGTACTTGATTAATATTTGCTAAAAATACAAAAAAACCTGTAACTTTTTGTATTTTTTCTAAAGTAGTTCCAGTTTGTAATATTATAATACCAAAAGAAATAGGAGATTTTTGTCGAATATTGTCAGATGCACACAAAGTAATTAATTTATATTAAAAATAATCAGATTTAATTTGATTCAAACCGAAAATTAAATAATGGTATGAGATATCCTATACTTAAAAAGATATTTTGGGAAACAAAAGAATTAATAATAAAAAAAGCCCTCCGAAGAGAGCGTTAATAGTAAGTATCTTTATTATTCAACTTTTAATTTGATTTCTTTACCAGTCATTCCACCACGTGCTTTTAAAACCAAACCTTTTGCATCTTTAGGTACATCAAAAACTATTTTTCCTGTTTGTGTTAAACCAGGATTAAGTTGTTTCAAGAAGAAGTCAGATTTCCCGCCGTTAGCAACATCAAATGATGTTTGAGCTTGAGTTGAGTATTTGAACTCACGATCTTGATCATCTACTAATTTAAAACTATTAGCATCGATAGTGATAGCATCTTTTTGATTATTAGTGATAGATAGTTCTACAACTTTAAATATACCTTGTGCTTTTTCATTTACATATTGATTACCTACAGACTCTAGTGTTTCAACGGAACCAACTGAAATTTTAACGTTAGAAGATTCTCCTTCTTTGGACAGTTCTTTAGGTTTGTCATTTTTACTATTATTTTTCTTAACTTCTTGTTTAGATTCGTTAGAAGTAGCTTTTGATTCTTCTTTGTCCCCACTACCTCCAGCAGCGGCTGCTATTATAATCACAACGATTACCCAGAACCACCACTTCTTATAAAATGCTTTTTTCTTTTTTTCCATACTGTTATACCTCCATAATATTATTACGTCATCCAGTATAACAAATAAGCGAATATATTATAAGAAGAATTTGTGAATATATAGAAGGAGCCTACCAATACAGCAGACTCTATTCATTATCTATCAAGATCTGGTATATACGTATGCTTCTTTTGAATGAAGATTTCATGAACCAATTTAACGCACCACTCCACAATCTCTTCATCATCGTAAAGGTTGTAGCCAACCTTCGCATTTTGAAATTCTTTTATTTCTTTTATCATTTCTTCTTTGGTTTTCATTGTGTATCCCTCGCTATCCGTGGTTTGATTATCTTTTTATTCGGAGTTGTATTTATGTTACTAAAAAAACTGGATCTGGAAAAACAACAACAATGTATGCGTTATTAGAAGTTGCCAAAAAAGGTCAAACACGCCGGATTGTTACATTGGAAGATCCGGTGGAGAAAAGAAAGAACGGTTTATTACAAATTCAAATTAATGAAAAAGCAGGGATTACGTATGAGACAGGTTTAAAGGCAATTTTACGGCATGACCCAGATATTATTTTAGTGGGGGAAATTCGTGATGAAGAAACAGCAAAAGTGGCTGTACGTGCAAGTTTAACAGGTCATTTAGTAATGACAACGCTGCATACAAATGATGCGAAAGGTGCTGTATTGCGCTTGATGGATTTTGGAATTAGCAGACAGGAAATTGAACAGTCGTTATTAGCTGTAGCCGCTCAGCGCCTTGTAGAGTTGAAATGTCCGTTTTGTAAAGGGAAGTGTTCACCATTATGTAAATCGATACGCCAAGTACGGCAAGCAAGCATTTATGAGTTGCTATATGGTCATGAATTGAAGAAAGCCATTCGCGAAGCGAATGGCGAACGTGTGGTGTATCGCTATGAAACATTACAATCTTCATTAAAGAAAGGCTATGCTTTAGGATTTTTAGAAGAGGATGTTTATGTTTAATAGAAAAAAATGGCGATTAGATGAACAAGTTATGCTTTTAAAAAGGTTAGGAGATTTATTGGAAAAAGGCTATTCGCTCTTACAAGCGTTAGAGTTTTTACAATTTCAATTATCTTCGCAGAAGCGTTTACAACTACAACATATGACAGAAGAGTTGAAAAATGGGCAGAGTTTACATGATGCTTTTCATCAATTGATGTTCCATCCAGATATATTGAGTTATTTATTTTATGCACAGAAGCACGGTGATATTTCGTTTGCGTTGCGACAAGGAAGTTTACTGCTTCAGAGGAAAAATAAACATCAAAAGGAGATGATAAAAGTACTTCGTTATCCTATTTTTTTATCCGTGTTCTTAATTGGAATACTTGCTGTATTTCATTTTATCCTTCTCCCACAATTTGAAATACTATACAGTTCTTTACGTACATCTACCACCTCTTTTACAGATTCCATTATCTCCTTTATTCAAACCCTTCCGTATATAATAGCTGGCTTTTTTCTAACAGTACTAGTGGGATTTTGTGTATATGTATTCTATCTTCGAAAACTTCCTCCTGTCCAAAGAGTAAATATTTTACTTCGGATTCCTCTTAGTAAAACATTTTTAATTTCTACGCATTCTCATTATCTTTCTGTTCAACTGAGTGGATTATTGCAAGGGGGATTATCGGTACTTGAAGCTTTAACGCTCATGAGTAAACAAAGACATCATCCGTTTTTTCAATATGAAGCAGCTCGAATTGAGGAGCGATTAATGGCTGGAGAACCATTAGATTCTATCATTATGAAGAGCGGATATTATGAAGCAGATCTATCTTACGTCATTGCACATGGACAAAAAAATGGAAATTTAGCAGCAGAATTAGGAGACTATAGTGAATTGATGATTGAAAAAATGGAAGGGAAAATGAATCGTATTTTCGTTGTGATTCAGCCGCTGTTATTTGTCTGTATCGGCATTATTGTCGTGTTTATGTATTTAGCGATGATTATGCCTATGTTTCAAATGATGAACTCTATATAGGAGGTTATTTGTATGAAGGAGGAAAAAGGCTTTACTTTGCTAGAAATGTTATTAGTTATGGTTGTGATCGCTGTATTGTTGCTTTTAATTATCCCAAACGTAATTCAGCAACGTTCCGCGGTACAAGGGAAGGGCTGCGATGCCTATGTGAAATCAGTGGAAGCTCAAGTGCAAGCATACCAATTACAGAATAATAAAATACCTACTATAGATGAATTAGTGAAAGAAGAGTATATTACTTCCACTACTTGTCCAAAAGGGGAAGTAATCAGTATTTCAAATGATGGAAAGGTAATTGTTAGTAAGTCGTGAAGCAAAGTGGATTTACGCTTTTAGAAATGCTTCTCGTTCTATTTATGATTTCGATATTAAGTGTTGTCGCATATTTTAATGTCACACCACTGTATGAAAAACAAAAGGTAGAACAATTTTTAAAACAGCTTTCACAAGATATTTTGTATATGCAGCAATTAGCGATCAGTCATCACAGTCATTATACATTGCGTTGGTTTCAGGATAAACATGTATATGCAATTGGTGAATCAGGAAAAGATACATTTCTGATTACTCGTGAGTATGATAAAAACTTAAAAATTAATTTGCATACTTTTCCAAATCCTATGACCTATAATGCAAGAGGAAATATTAATCGAGGTGGTACAATCTTACTTTCTTATCGAGAGTATACTTATGAAATTGTATTCCAGCTAGGGAGAGGGAGATTTACGTATCGTGAAGTGCCAAAGAGGATCAATTATGCTCGAAATGCTCGTAGCATTAAGTTTGTTAATGATGGCAATATCAGTATTACTTCCCCAAACATTACTGATCATGCAAGAGAGAAAAAACATATATCTTCGTTATAAAGCGCAACTACTGTTAAAGAGGGAAGCTGCATTATATGTATATCAAAATCAAGACAGGCGAACAAAGGAAGAAAAGATAGATGATACATTGTATAACGTGCATTGGAAAGGAGAAGAAGTATGTACGAGCTGGAGGGATGTGAAACAAAGAAGGATGGAGCAATGTCGTCATATTCAAAAATAAAAAAGGGAGAGAAGGGTTTTACATTATTAGAAATGCTTATATGTTTATTCTTCCTCTCTCTTTTTTTTCTATTAGTACCTCGTTTTCATAGTCTATTTATGGAAAAAGCATATGCAAAAGAATTAAATGATTGGGAATGGGATGTATTTATGGGACAAGTACAATTGGAATTTCGTGAAGTGCAGCGAGGAAAGGTTATAGTATTGGAGGAAGCGGCGCGAGTTCTGCGGTTTCAGTTAGGAAATGGAGACGTCATCACGTATGAGAATCTCGATCATAACATTGTTCGAAAAGTAAACGGGAGAGGAAGAGAAATTATATTACAAAAGGTAGACTCTATTGCTTATGAATTAACTCCTCATTTGTTATCGATACGGGTGCAAGATATAACTGGAAAGGTATATCATGGCGTGGCAATACGTTATGATACAATTGAGATAGCGGTATGAGAAAGCAAGCTGGTTTTGTTATGCCTGGAACGCTCATTCTTCTTTTCTTACTTATGTCATTTTTTATTTATGAAACGAATATGCTTTTATCTGATAAAAAATTTTATATAGAAGCAGAGCAAAATTTTGCATTGGAAGAAATGGTTGATCAAGTGATTTCAGATGTGAAGGCAGATTTACAGAATAATGAGATGCATGATACTTTTTCGTTTGTTTATGAAAAAGGAGAAGCAAGAGGACGATATGTCTTTGAAAAAGACGTTGTTTTGGTGGAATTACAGTGTATCGTTAAGGCAGGACGCTTATACAAAGCGAGTTTTCAATATGATACTGTTACGAAAAAGATTATCAATTGGTTAGATGAGCAATGAAGCAGTGGACTGTAGAGAATAAAATCAAACCTTAGCAGAGAGTTGTCATTTTTTAGAGGAAGGAAAGGGGCTGACCGTGTATAGAAGTGGCAGAAGAAAATGGAATCTCACTTTTTCTTTCATAGTCAGCGCCTACCTTTCAGGAAAAATTGATCTGTCTATAGTACGTTTTGTTCTATTGCCATCATCATAGAACAAAATGTTTTTCATTTTAGATTATCTACTGTAAAATTTGATGATTCAAATGGAGGAATATGAGAGTGATATTGAGGAATTTATGTTTGTATGGAATTACAATTTTCCGTTATTTTAGATCAGAAATCTATATCACAAGCAGAATCTTTCGTTATAATACAAATAAAACTTTGGGCACGATTGAATAGAAAAGAGGATATGAACATGAGAGCTATTTATATAACGGGGTATATGGGAGCAGGTAAAACGACAATTGGCAAGGCATTAAGTAAAGAGCTTGGTATTGACGTCATAGATACAGATCAGAAAATTGAAGAGAAGCAAGGGCGAGTGATTCGTGATATTTTTGCAAAAGAAGGAGAGCGTTCATTTCGGCAATATGAAAGTGAGATGCTTTGCTCATTACCAACGAAGGATGTAATTATTACAACAGGCGGTGGTATTGTTGAGCGCATAGAGAATCGCGAGTGGATGAAAGAGAATGGAACAGTTGTATATTTATATTGTGATCTTTATGTAATTGCAGATCGGCTGCATGAAGATATAACGCGCCCGCTATTTCAAAAGGAGAATGTCGAAGCTTTTGTAGCGAAGTTTGAAGAACGTCGTGCTTTTTATGAAGAGGCAGTGATACAGATTGATACGACAAATAAAAGTATACAAGAGGTTACGGAAGAAATTCTTCGTCGGATTAATTCATGAAAAAGTGGGTACACTATTCAAGTAGAGGTGATAAAAACATGTCTACTAATGATTATGTGCGTTTTGTAACGCAACAATTTGTATCTTATATGGATGCTCCAAAAGAGGATCGAAAACAGAAGAAAGAGCAGCGCCGTGCAGAAAAAGCGCCGTTTTTAAACAGATGGTTCGGTATGATGCCACTTAGTGCCGCTTTGCTTTATCAAAATGTTAAAAAGAAAAGAAAAAAATTAAGCTAATCACAATTGGAATCATTTACCGCTAGTAATTGCGGTAAATGGTATAGTACAATCTTTCTCGACGAGTATATACTTGTCATTAATTCGACAGATTTATACCTATAAAAATCCCCCAGCATGACACATGCCGGGGGATTTTTATATTTTACATTGACCCGTGTTCCTCAGTGACTGTGTGTATTTTATTGTTTACCCATACAAATCCGATACCGATACATATAGAGATTCCCCAACCGACAGCAGTCATAATTGCTCTCATTTCACCATATCCATCTACGCCGAAAACAGAAATGAAATAGATTTTTAAAAAGCTTTTCAAAATGAATTGGAGGCCAAAAAATAATGTTAAATATTGCAAGGCAGGATAGATGCGCTTATTGCGATACAGAGCACGACTTTTGTCACGATCATGTCCTTGCAGCGCGGCAATATCAGCTGCAAAATATAACATAAGTGGCTTCTTTATAAAAATTGTGCAAATCACAATGCACCCAAGTACGATATGATAATAGGCGTCATTCCAAAGCATTTTCTCAGCGGAACCGGATAATAAATCTACAGTTGTATTCGTGATAAGGGTGATGAGAATAAAGAAACCTGTAATATTGAACTGCCTTTCTTTTTTGAACGTGTACAGTGTATACAGAATACCTGGTACAGAAGAAATTAGCATTGCATAGTAGGGGTCAATATGTGCTTTTGCGAATTTCCAAATAAGAAAAGGAAAGACGAGATAAAAAACAATGTCGTATATAGCTTTTTTATTTTGATTCATTTTTGCCCTCCTTGATTTGTACCTATATTTTACAATAGAATGTTTGAATATTGTATAAGATTAACAAAAGAAATAAGAGGGCTTATTTGCAATTGATGAAAAGATTGTATCTAGCGTAGGGGATTTTTTTGTTGTATAATAATTAAAACGCTTTCATTCCTTCGGGTTGTTCACAAAATTGACGAAAATCTATGCTATTCTTATTGATATGTTATCTTATAATGAAACGAATCATCTATACATGCATACAATATTGTGAAAAAAATAACATAAATAATTTATATAAATATAAACGTTATCAAAAGGAGGGTGGAGACAATGAGTAAATTTTTCTTTAATCATAATCCAGCAACATTAGAGGACGGAAGGCTTGTAGAATATGCTGAAATTATTTACGGAGAAGGTGGCCGTTCGGTATTAGAAAATTTAATGGTGAAAGCATCTATTAGGTTACGTGATCGTTATCCAGACAAATCTGACGAGCAAATCTCTCACCTTGTAAATCAAGGATTGCATGATATGTTTCAGAAATATGTGAAGGAATAAGAGAAGTGAAATGCTTCTCTTATTTTTGTATAAGGAGAGCGATACTAGCTGACAATAAAATGAAGTAAAAAATATAAGAGGTGAAAGAGATGAGCAATGGAGTAGGGCGTTCAAAAAAGAATCTTCCGACAGATGCAAATCATGTAAGTGCAAAAGATCGAGCATATCAAAAGCGTATGACAGAGAAGCAGCAGCAAGAGCATAATGATGGTAGGAAATATAATGGAAAAATATAAGAAAAGCTCCTTCTTACATGAAGGGGCTTTTCTCTATGAAAGAAAATGGTTCGCTGTGACATAAAAGAGACCACCATTAATGATTTGCATTGTAATGCGAGGCTCGTATTGCTCCTTTAATGCTTGTTTTTCAATTTCGTAGCTTTCGGGTAGCTCCTCGCTTTCTTCGTAAAAGCGGTTTAGAAGTTCTAAATCATGATTCCAACGAATACGGGCTTCTTTTGCCCACGTATGATCATCAGTTTCAATCATATTTTTTAATGTATCTTCTATGCGTTGTAATCCGCTTTGCGGCTTAATAATTGGTGTAAGTGTAAAACAAAAATCAGGTATTTTTGGTGTTAAAGAAATCTTTGTTAATGTCTCGTGAAAATTTTTCACCATCGCTCCTGAAATCAGGTGAATGCCGATTGAGTGCAGCATATCTTTTTTACGATCACATTGGTAACATACTTTTACGTTTACACCAAGCCATGGGTGGAGGGGGGTATGTGCTGTACCGCTCCCTTTTGTATCTTCAAACAAGCGAATATACGATCCAAGTTCTTTTGTTGTTTGGAAAATTTGGTGCAGACGAGGTGAACCATAGTGAATGAGTTCACCTTCTTCTTCAGCATGATTTGGATCTGTAATAAGAGAGAGTTGCATCGGATTTGGTATGCCACCTGTTTTCTCAAGATAATGCCAATAAAAAGGACGATTCATTAAGCGTTTATCCATTTCAATGGTTAACTGAACATCCAATCGATGCGGTGAGCGCTGCAAAATTTCACAATCATTTGCTTTAAAAAAGTTCCATAAGTAATGATGAATTTCATGTTGCTGCATAGTCTTGCACCTCAGCTTCATTGCGCTTTGCAAAATCAATGATAGATGTTAAATTTTCCATTTTAATCCGAATCTCACCTTCGCTTTTTGATTCTGCAAAAATTTCTTCAATATGCGCATCGATATTTTGCATATTGATTCTTGTTAAAATTTCGTCGAGCTCACCAATGACGCGCTCAAATAAATTGATTTTTTCATATAATAGCTTCAAAATATGTTCTTCAACTGTATGTTTCGTAGCTAAATTGTAAATATGAACATCATTTTTTTGCCCAAGTCGGTGAATACGTCCGATGCGCTGTTCAAGTCGCATTGGATTCCAGGGCAAGTCGTAGTTAATCATATGATTACAAAACTGTAAGTTGATTCCCTCGCCACCTGCTTCAGTAGCGATGAGCACTTGTGCGTGCTGCTGGAATAATTCTTTCATCCAATCTTTTTTGCCGCGTTTAAATCCACCGCGAAATGGGACAGAAGAAATACCATGTTGTTTTAAGAACCATTGCAAGTACATTTGAGAGGCTCTATATTCTGTAAAGATAACGACTTTATCATTAATTTTTTTTATAAGTTCTAATGTTTGATTTGCTTTTGAGTTAAATGAAATATGATTAATTTTCTCCATTAGAACATCAATGTATGGGTCTGGTATGTAATTTGCGTTCTCTTTTTTTCTTTTTTCTACATATTTTTTTAATGAATAGTAAACAGCTTCCCGGCTGCTACATGCTTCTCGTTTTAAGGTTAAAGAGGAGAATGCAGAAGAAAAAGCATCTTGGCCTTTCCAATTTTCAATCGCGTGATATAGAGCTTTCTCCTCCTCATTAAAGTTAACAAAAATAGTTTGGACATGTCTTTTCGGCCAATCAATTCCCGTGCTATTTCTTCGATTTCGTACCATTACTTTATTAATGAGTGCTTTTAAGTCTTTATCTGACTCTGGTGAGCGGTTTTTTGAAGCATAATATTCTTCAAAGTTAGACTGATTCCCTAAATGACCTGGTTTTAATAAAGAAACGAGATTAAAGATTTCCTCAATCTTATTTTGCACAGGTGTCGCCGTTAGTAATAAGCAAAATTTCTTCTTTAAACGTTGTGCAAATTCATAGTTTTTTGTTTTATTATTTTTGAGTTTATGTGCTTCATCAATAATGATGAGATCGTATTCTAAATTTAAAATAATATCACGATGCGGAGAGCGCTTCGCTGTATCAATGGATGACACAATAACATCTGCTTGTTCCCACGAGTAACTTTTTCTTTGAGCGACTGCAGGGATAAAAAATTTTGTATTGAGTTCGTATGACCATTGAGAAACAAGGGAAGCTGGCACAAGAATAAGTACTTTTTTCACAAGACCACGTACCATATATTCTTTTAAAATAAGCCCGGCTTCAATTGTTTTTCCGAGTCCTACCTCATCTGCTAGTATCGCTTTCCCGTTCATTTGTTCAATCACCGTTTGCGCGACTTCTAATTGATGAGGAAGCGGAGTGAAATGCGGTAAATGCTTTGGTGCTTGTAGACCATCAAATGTAGGAACAAGTAGCGATTGTTCTGTTTTATAGGCTAAATCATATAAATTCCAATTCGTCCATGGACCGTCTTCATCGATTCTCTTTAAAAAGTCATTTTGCCATGCTCGATCTACGGAAATATTGACATTCATGAAAACTCTCCCACCTTCTATAAATTGAAACATTTTTTGCTGCACTTTTTACCTTTACATACTAAATTCTATTATTTTGAGGTAAAGATGCACTTATAAATAATGAGGATGAAAAATTCTAAATTATTTTTTATGCTAGAATATTGATGAAATAGATCGAAAAATGTTAGGATAATGGTGTGAAATGTGTGGAATCTTTCGTATTTTATCCAAGAAAGTACTTTTTTATTTACGCTTTCATAAAAAAACATATTGAGATTCCGTATATCCCATCTTTTCAAAATAAAAAATGTTTAGATAAGGGAAGCCAACTTTTATTGATTTGTCATAGACAGCATAAGGGGGAAGGAACATGATTACATTACAACGTACACCGCTATTTGATGTATATGCGAAGTATGGTGGGAAAACAATCGACTTTGGTGGTTGGGAATTACCAGTTCAATTTTCAAGCATTAAAGAAGAGCATGAAGCTGTTCGTACAGCAGCAGGCCTTTTTGATGTATCTCACATGGGAGAAGTAGAAGTAACAGGTGCAGATAGTTTAGCATTTTTACAACGCGTTGTTACAAATGACGTCTCTACCTTAAAGGTAGGAGGCGCGCAATATACAGCAATGTGTTACGAAAATGGTGGTACTGTAGATGATTTATTAATCTACAAACGTGGTGAAGAAGACTACTTATTAGTAATCAATGCATCGAATATCGAGAAAGATTACGAATGGTTAGCAAGTCATGTCATTGGCGATACGAAAGTGGTCAATGTTTCTAATGAAATTGCACAACTTGCAATTCAAGGACCAAAAGCAGAAGGCATTTTACAAAAAGTTGTGTCAGAAGATTTAAAAGAAATTAAGTTCTTTAAATTTAAAAATGATGTTCTTGTAGATGGCATTCCAGCACTTGTATCTCGCACAGGGTATACAGGAGAAGATGGATTTGAAATTTACTGTAAGAGTGAAGATGCTATAAAAATTTGGGAGAAACTTCTTGAAGTTGGAGAAGAAGACAGCTTAAAGCCATGTGGTTTAGGAGCTCGTGATACGCTTCGCTTTGAAGCAACGCTTCCGCTTTATGGCCAAGAATTATCAAAAGATATTACACCGATTGAAGCTGGAATTGGCTTTGCTGTCAAAACGAATAAAGAGGCAGATTTCTTTGGAAAAGAAGTATTAAAAGAATATAAAGAAAACGGTGCACCTCGTAAATTAGTTGGCATCGAAGTAATTGAACGCGGTATTCCGCGTACGCATTATCCTGTGTATGTAGGAGAAGAAAAAATTGGGGAAGTAACAAGTGGTACACAATCTCCAACGTTAAAAAAAAGCATCGGTTTGGCATTAATTGATGTAAAATATGCAGCAATTGATACAGAAGTAGAAATTGAAATTCGAAAAAAACGCGTGAAAGCAGTAGTTGTTCCAACACCATTTTATAAACGTTCAAAGTAACCTGGAGAGGGGTAGATTTCATGTTGCATCGTTATCTTCCAATGACAGAAGAAGACAAAAAAGAAATGTTAGAAACGATCGGTGTTCAAACCATTGATGAATTATTTTCTGATATTCCAGAAAGTGTTCGTTTTAAAGGGGATTTAAAAATTAAACAAGCAAAGTCAGAACCAGAGCTTTTAAAAGAGCTATCTGGACTTGCTCGTAAAAATGCTAACTTAAAAGAATACGCTTCTTTCCTAGGAGCAGGTGTATATGACCATTATGCACCCGTAATTGTGGATCATGTTCTTTCCCGTTCAGAATTTTATACAGCGTATACACCATATCAACCAGAGATTTCACAAGGGGAATTACAGGCAATTTTTGAATTCCAAACAATGATTTGTGAATTAACGGGAATGGATGTAGCAAACTCCTCTATGTATGACGGAGGTACAGCGTTAGCAGAAGCTGCCATGTTAGCAGCAGGCCATACTCGTAAAAAGAAAATTCTTGTTTCTAAAGCAGTTCATCCAGAATCAAGAGCAGTACTAGAAACATATGCAAAAGGACAACATCTTGAAGTAGTTGAAATTGATCATAAAGATGGTGTAACAAATTTAGACGGATTACAAAGTGAAATGGATGATACTGTGGCTTGTGTAATCGTTCAATATCCAAACTTCTTTGGACAAATTGAAAAGTTAGCTGATATTGAAAAGATTGTCCATGAGCAAAAAGCATTATTTATTGTATCTTCAAACCCACTATCATTAGGGGTATTAACACCTCCAGGGAAATTTGGAGCTGATATTGTAATCGGTGATGCACAGCCATTTGGCATTCCAACACAATTTGGTGGACCGCATTGCGGTTACTTCGCAACAACGAAAGCATTTATGCGTAAAATTCCAGGACGTCTTGTCGGACAAACTGTAGATACAGAGGGTAAACGTGGTTTTGTATTAACATTGCAAGCTCGTGAACAGCATATCCGTCGTGATAAAGCGACATCTAATATTTGCTCTAACCAAGCGTTAAATGCATTAGCTGCATCAGTGGCAATGACTGCACTTGGAAAACGAGGTGTAAAGGAAATGGCACGTCAAAACATTTCTAAAGCACAATATGCTAAACGCCAATTTGAAGAAAAAGGTTTCAAAATAGTATTTACTGGGCCGTTCTTCAATGAATTTGTTGTGGATTGCAAGCGCCCGGTAAAAGAAATAAACGACACTTTATTGCAAAAGGGTATAATCGGTGGTTATGATTTAGGTCGCGATGATGAAAAATTAGTAAATCATATGCTTGTAGCAGTAACAGAGCTTCGGACAAAAGCAGAAATTGACACACTTGTAAACGAAATGGGGGCTATCCAATGAAGAACCAAGACCAAGCACTTATTTTTGAAATGAGTAAAGAAGGGCGCGTAGGATATAGCTTACCCCAATTGGATGTAGAGGAAGTAAAATTAGAAGATGTGTTTGAGAACAATTATATTCGAGCAGAAGATGCAGAACTTCCAGAAGTATCTGAACTGGATATTATGCGTCATTACACAGCGCTTTCAAACCGTAACCACGGCGTTGACTCTGGATTTTATCCTCTTGGGTCTTGTACGATGAAATACAATCCAAAAATCAATGAAAACGTGGCACGTTTCCCAGGCTTTGCAAATATTCATCCGCTTCAAGATGAAAAGACCGTGCAAGGGGCAATGGAATTAATGTACGATTTACAAGAGCATTTAGTTGAAATTACTGGTATGGATGCTGTAACACTTCAACCAGCAGCTGGTGCACATGGAGAATGGACAGGATTAATGTTAATTCGTGCATACCATGAAGCAAATGGTGACCATAATCGTACAAAAGTTATTGTCCCAGACTCAGCGCATGGAACAAATCCAGCATCTGCAACAGTAGCAGGCTTTGAAACAATTACCGTAAAATCAAATGAACATGGACTTGTTGACTTAGAAGATTTAAAACGCGTTGTGAATGAAGAAACAGCGGCGCTTATGTTAACAAATCCAAATACACTTGGTTTATTTGAAGAAAACATTTTAGAAATGGCAGAGATCGTTCATAATGCAGGTGGTAAATTATATTATGATGGTGCGAACTTAAATGCGGTATTAAGTCAAGCACGTCCGGGAGATATGGGATTTGATGTGGTGCATTTAAACCTTCATAAAACATTTACAGGTCCTCACGGAGGAGGTGGGCCAGGTTCTGGTCCAGTAGGTGTAAAAGAAGATTTAATTCCATTTTTACCAAAACCAATTTTAGAGAAAACAGAGAATGGATATCACTTCAATTATGATCGTCCGCAAGCAATTGGCCGCGTGAAGCCATTCTATGGAAACTTTGGTATTAACGTTCGTGCGTATACGTATATCCGTTCTATGGGGCCAGATGGATTGCGTGCAGTAACGGAAAACGCAGTATTAAATGCAAACTATATGATGAGAAGATTAGCACCATACTACGATCTTCCATTTGATAGACATTGCAAACATGAATTTGTATTGTCAGGACGTCGTCAAAAGAAACTTGGTGTACGTACACTTGATATCGCAAAACGTTTGCTTGATTTTGGTTACCATCCACCAACAATTTACTTCCCGTTAAATGTGGAAGAATGTATTATGATTGAGCCAACTGAAACCGAATCAAAAGAAACGTTAGATGGTTTCATTGATAAAATGATTCAAATTGCCAAAGAAGCAAAAGAGAATCCAGAGATTGTACAAGAAGCACCGCATACAACAGTGATTACACGTTTGGACGAAACGATGGCTGCTCGTAAGCCGATATTACGCTATCAAAAGCCAACTCCTGTACAAGTTTGATGATATGAAGAGAACTCGTTATATGCGAGTTCTTTTTTTAGAGTAATGATCTAGATTATATAAAAAGAATGTTGAAAATGTATCTTTTTTGTATTGCGATGTAGTAAAACGGGCGTTTTTTACATGTTTTTGGTGAAAAAGTCAGTTTGATAAATTTGTTTATTTTTGTTAGAATTTTATTGAAATTCATGAAACTTAAACGTGCAAATAAGTCATTTTTATGTATATGTGAAAAAACGAACAAGGTGGGTGGAATGATGGGCTATAGGTGTTATCGAATGGTATATTATTTAGAAAATGGAGAAACGATTAAAGATATAAAAGAATTTTGTTATCGAGATGATGTGAAAATGCTAGAGCGTGTGGCACATCGTGTGATGGATCATAAGGAAGTAACGGCAATCGATCAAAAAGGTACAATCATTTCAATCGCTTGTAATGATATTGTAAAGATTGAGTTGGATTACATACAGTAAAGTTAACCTTGAGTCATATTGAATTATTCGTTAAAATATACTGTTGAATGGTGAAGCGAGAAGAGAGGAGTTTATCATGGGTAGTACAAGACACTTTTATATGTTTATTGTGGCGTTTGTGCTTGTTGTAGCGTTGACAATTTATTTAATTGTTGATAGTAGCTGGTATAATACGGTACATCCGGCATTTCTAATTTTTATGTATGTTGGAATTGCGGTTGTTAGTTTTGGGATGAGAGATGAAATGTTAGATCGCTTTGAAAAGTGATACATATACAAAAGACCAACAGGAAATTGTTGGTCTTTTTTTCTTGCTAAAATATAAAATTATGTATATACTGTACATATAGAGTATATACAGTATATACATAATGGAGGGAAATATGAATATTATTATTTCAAATTCTTCCCCGGATCCGATTTATGAACAAATTAGTAAGCAATTGCGGCAGCTTATTTTAAATGGAGGTCTAAAGGGAGGAGAACAATTACCATCAATTCGTAGTTTAGCAAAAGAATTGCAAATTAGTGTGATTACGACGAAACGTGCTTATGAAGAACTTGAAAAAGAAGGGTATATTGAAACAGTTGCAGGAAAAGGAACTTATGTATCAGAGAAAAATAGCGAGCTGATTCGGGAGCAACGTTTGCGTTTATTGGAGAGTAAAGTGGAGGAAGTTGTAAATGAGAGCAAGCTTCTTCAGCTTTCATTCGAAGAACTAGAGCAGATGATTGCTTGTTTATATAAGGGGGAATAAAAAGATGTTAGAGTTAAAAGATGTATGTAAAAATTATCAAGGATTTGCAGTGAAAAATGTAAGTTTTACATTGCCGCGCGGATATATTATGGGGTTTATCGGACCAAATGGTGCTGGGAAAAGTACAACTATTAAAATGATTATGAATTTAGTTAGAAGAGATGGTGGTGATATAAAAATCTTCGGCAAGGACAATAAAAAAGCTGAAAAAGAAATTAAGCAAAATATAGGTTTTGTATATGATGAAAATCAATATTATGAAGATATAACATGTGAACAAATGAAGCGAATTATCGCACCACTATATAAAAAATGGGATGAAGAGAAGTACCAATCCTATATGGAGCGATTACAAGTTCCAAAAAATAAAAAGATTAAGCAGTTATCAAAAGGGATGAAAATGAAGTTTGCAATTGCGATGGCGCTATCACATCATGCAGAGCTGATTATTATGGATGAACCAACATCAGGGTTAGATCCAGTTGTACGCAGTGAACTACTTGATATGCTCCAAGAAATTGTGATGGAAGAAGAAATATCTGTTCTATTCTCAACACATATTACAACCGATTTAGAGCGTATTGCGGATTACATTACATTTATCAACGATGGTGAAATTGCTTTTACGGGAGAGAAAGATGAAATATTAGAAAGTTATGTCATCGTAAAAGGAAGTAATGATTTACTAGATCCAGAAGGAAAAGAACTTTTCATCGGGTTACGGAAAAATAAATTTGGTTTCGAAGGATTGGCGAGGGATAAACAAGCGGTGATTGATTGGTTTGGTGAAGAGGTTATATTTGAAAAGCCAACTTTGGATGATATTGTTGTGTATACGGCGAAGGGGAGCGGTGTTTATGCGTCAACTCATATATAAAGATTTATTCTTTTTTCGAGTAGTTTGGCTAGTTTATGTTATTGTGCCATTCATATTTTTTGGGTTGAATCCGGATGGAGAAAAACTGTTTCCAGCAAGTTGCTTACTTATAACAGCTACTTCCTCTACGGTATTAATAGCAATCGATGAAAGAAATAAAAGCGGCGTAATGTTAAACAGTTTACCAGTAAGCCGGAAGGAAATTGTTATTGCCAGATATATTTCCAGTGCAATATTTGTTATTGGTGGAATGATTGCAACCATGTTGGCTGTTTTTCTTGTAAGAAGTATCGCTGGAATTGGAGATATTGGTATATATCATCCTAGTTTATATATTGAAATTCCATGGTATATAGTGGCAAGAGGCTTATTATTTTCAGTTATTTTTATTGTGACATTACTTCCTAGTTATTATGGAGTTGGGTCAAAAGTAGTACGTGGAATTTGTACGGGAATAACGACGGGAATCGGTATTTTAATTGGGATGTTTATGACTGACAGATGGAATCAAGGATCATCATTCAGTAATTGGATTATGGCTCCGGCACATATTGGAATGATTATTCTAGGAGGAATTGTATTAGCTAGTATATATATCACATCTATGTTTATAACCATTCGAATGTATGAAACGCGTGACATATAGGGAGGAATGTGTATGCAACAGTTAATTTTGAAGGATATTT
Organism: Bacillus cereus group sp. BfR-BA-01360; assembly: GCF_022663595.1. Lineage (NCBI taxonomy): Bacteria > Bacillati > Bacillota > Bacilli > Caryophanales > Bacillaceae > Bacillus > Bacillus cereus group sp. BfR-BA-01360. The sequence continues at coordinate 32,913 of NZ_JAKUFV010000027.1, read as the reverse complement.
TTTTACAGAGAACAATTTTTCTAATCTGCTTTATTTTTCCTTTTTATGGAATGCTAAAACAGTCTATTGAACCGTATCAGTTAGCGACTGTTTGTTTTGCTACTTGTCTGTTCATGATTTCATTTTCTATAGTAACTGAAGAGAAAAATAGTACAGAAAAAATATTAGTAAGTTTACCTTGTACGCGGAAGGAAATTGTCATTGCTAAATATATATCGACAGCATTTTTTATTATGGCTGGTTTCATAATTACATGTGTTTTGTTAATAGTACCTGTACTACTATTCAGAGATCATATCAATATTCCGTGGTATGCATTATTGATAGCGGGTTTCTTTTCTATTCTTTATGCTGCCATGATTCTTCCTATGAAATATAGCGGGAATAAACAAATGCTCACTATTTTTGGAATCGTTATACTTTTTCCTATATTTGGTTTACAAGGATTCATGTGTAATGTATTTGCTGAGGAAAGGCTTATGTTAATGTTTTTTCAATCTTCCAATGTGATGCTAGTCATAAGTATTTTAAGTATAGTGGCATGGATGAGCTATTTCATTTCAATGTTTGTTTCAATTATCATATTTAAACAAAGGGAATTTTAGAGTGTAGTCCGTTTAAAGGGAAGAAAGGTGTCTTACTTGCAGACACCTTTTTTCAGTAATGACAATAGGAAAGCAGCAGTTTATAAACAAAAACGTTATTCGATGTTTCATTCGGAGTGTGTAATAGAAAGCTGAAAAAAATAATAAGAAAAAGAAATAGAAAAAATAAAAATAGAATATGTTTATGTACGGAATTTTGCATATAATCAGCTCCTTTTTGTATAGTATGTCCAAAAGAAAAAGAGATATGATAGAGCGATAAAAGCTAAAAAGGAAATAGCGATAGGAAATTGATATTAGTGGTGTCATTGTTGGAATAGTATGTTGTATCCTGCTATTTTAGAGCAGTAAGACGCCCGCCTCAAGATTCGGAGGGAAACGAAGAGGGATGAAGAACCATCCACTGATTAAAATTTCACTTGAGCGCATCCGATTATAATAAGAAATCGAATCATAATAATAAAAAAGAACAGTTACTTCTGTTTAGAAGAGCTGTCCTTTTTAAATAAATTGTTCCAAAGTTTAGCGATACTCCAAATGATTATGATAAGGATGGATGCAACAATCGAACACACGATGGATATCACTTTAAGAGTCATGTCTGGAAAAAACGTAAGAATTGCAATCACTTTATGAAATAGCCATTCAATGATATGAAAGCTGATTTGTAGTAAAATGGCGATACTAAGAATGAATATTGTTCTAATTTGTTTCCCTTTTTCTTTCCACATGACTGTCATCTTACATTAGCTCAATAATTTTAAGCCAATTGCACCGCATACAATGCAGCTTAAAAAGACAAGGCGGCGCCAATCGGCTGATTCATGGAAAATGAGGATACCTAAGAGTGCGCTTCCCGCTGTTCCTATTCCTGTCCAAATTGCATAAGCTGTTCCCATCGGTAAAACGTTCATAGCAAGCGATAAAAAGAAGAAGCTTATGCCAAAGTTGGCGATTAAAATAAGTTTTGGGAGCCAGCCTTTCTTCTTCGTAGCTATTTTCATAAACAATACACCAGTAACTTCACAAATACCAGCAAGAATTAAAAATACCCACGCCATTTTATGCTACCTCCTTCTCTTTTTTTTCTTCACCTGTTACTTGTTTTAAGCCGATTACGCCAACGAAGATTAAAGCGATAAATAAAATTTTTACAATGGAAACAGGTTCACCGAAGATGAAAATCTCTGTGAGAACGATACCGCCAGCGCCAATTCCGGTAAACACAGCGTAGACGGTTCCAACAGGTAAATCTTTATAAGCTTTAAATAACAGGATAAAACTCATTGCAATGATAAGAACAACACCAATCCATTCTAGTGGTGCCTCCGCATGTTTTAGTCCAATCACCCAAAAAATTTCAATGATACCAGCTAAAATGACATAAATCCAAGCCACATATAATCCTCCTTCCTACCAGTCGTTAGGTAAAGGGCTGAAAAATGACGCATTGCGAAAAGCAATCCGTCATTTTGAAAGACCGCGCCAAAATACACTCCATGAGGCTTTTAAACGGGTCTCAAAGCGATTGAAACCAGCATATAATAGTTCGACCATAAGGCCATCTAGTAAGCATAAATAAGCTTCTAAAGCGTCCTTTATTTCAATGTTATGCAATTCACCTTGTTCATTTGCCCGTTTGAATATCGGGAATAAAATTTCTCTAATTTTTTCAATGTGAGCATTTGCTTTTTCGATAATTTGTTCGCGAAATGCATCAGGTGGAAAATAAGAAGTTCGCAGCCAAAACATGGATTCTTCACTTTCACCGAAACGTTTTGCGTAACCTTTTAGAAGATTTATAAGCAATGTTTCAGTGGGAGATTCTGAAAGGAATTCTATATCATCTGTAAAGCATTGTAAGTCTTTTTGTAAAGCTTCTTCTAAACAGATGAAATAGAGCTCTTCCTTCCCTTTAAAATGTGCATAAATTGATGGTTTTTTAATTCCGACCTTTTGTGCGATATTTGCTAATGAGGTTCCTTCATAGCCGTAGCGTGCGAAATGAGAAAGTGCCACAGCTTTAATACGGTTTGCTGTCATTTTTCATCCCCTACCTACCGTTCGTTAGTTTAATTGTATAAGAGAATCGTTTGAAAGTCAATGCGCCGAATGAGAAAAAGAGTACTCATTTCAGCACTCTTTATACCGTTTTTCGTTCGATTAAATGGAATGGAAGTTCTTCCGCATAGCCTGCAATTTGTTCAGCTTGCATTTGCTTATGAAATAAAGAAAAAGCACGGGCGCCCATTGTGAGTCCGGGATGCTCAATTGTTGTGATTTCAAGTGCTTTGGAAACCTCGTGATTATCGAAGCCAAGAACAGCTAAGTCCTCTGGAATATGCAATCCTTGTTTTTTTGCCTCTGTTACTAAACCAGCAGCGACTTGATCATTAGCAGCAAAAATAGCGGTTGGGCGCTCTTTCATATTTAACATGCGTTGTAAGACTTTCGCACCATCTTGCATCGTGTAACATTGATAAAACATCCAATCAGGTTGCACTCTTCTTTGAGCAGTTTGAAGAACATCAGCAAAAGCTTTTTCACGCTGTAAGGTACTTATACTTTTTCGTCTTGCTAGGCAGACACCGATCCGTGTATGTCCTTTATTTAGTAAATAGTTTGTACCGATGCGAAAGCCTTCATAATGATCCACATAGACAGAGGAAATAAGAGGATGTGTTAGTTTTTCACATGAGACGATAGGTGCAAATTTGGAATAAGGTTCGATTTGCTCCCAAGAACTTGTTCGGGAACATATAATCATGCCATCAAATTGTTTCATTTTCATCATTTCAAGGACGCGAATTTCTTCGATACTATCATAATTTGTTTGGCATAAATTGATATGATATCCGGCGATTAAAGCTTCATTTCCAATTCCTTCAATAATCGTACTGAAGTAGGGGAGGTTGATAAAAGGAAGCATGACACCAACTGTAAATGTTTTTCCTTTTATTAGATGAATGGCGTTTATATTCTTTGCATAATTTAATTGTTCTACAGCATGTAATACACGTTCACGCTTTTCTTGACTCACATAAGGATGGTCATTTAATACACGAGAAACGGTTGTTATAGATACACCAGCAGTTTGTGCAATTTGTTTTATATTTACCATGAGTATCACCTCTATCTGTATTATAAAGGGAAATATGTAAGAATGGAAAAAATAGTGAAAAAGACTTGACCTGAAAAGCTTTTCACAAACTATGGTATAAGAAAGGCTTTCTGTTATTCGCGTAACCTTTTCATTTGGGGCGTGAGAATAGCAGGGAGTCTTTTTTGTCTTAAAATTTAATGTCAAAATGTGTGAGAATAAAGAGGAAAGTTTTCAAAGGAGCCCCAGAACAAAAGACGAATAGGAACAATAATGAACGCTATATTCGCTAAGAAATCGATAGGAAAGGGCTGAAACAGGTTGAAAAAAGCACTCGTTTGCTTCATGATTTCTAGTGTATTTATTAGTGCATGTGCATTTCAGCAAACGGTAAAGGAAGATAAACAATTTGTGGAGACAACAGGTGGGGGAGCGGACAGAGTGTTTGGTCCCATGTTAGTAAAAGATATTCCAAACTATTTTCCAGTATCATTTAAAGTTCCGACTTTTTTACCATACGACATGATGGATGATGCCAAAGCAGAAGTGAGGAAGATTGGAAAGGAAAAAGCGGTCTTAACGATTAAATATAAACAACAAGAGCGGGGAAGAAAGGACTATATAGAGTTAACAGTCGCTAATTTTTCTTATAGCTTCCCATATATTGTAGAACAAAATCGATTTCAAGAACAAATACGATTAAATAATGGAGTGACGGCTTATTTTAAAAATAAAGATGACGGGGAAAGAGAAGAGGAATTTGCAACGCTTATTTGGAAAGAAAAAGAACTTGAATATCAACTATTATATCGAAATACATTCGTACAGCAAGAAAGTGAAGTAATTAAGCGGAACTTACTATATATTGCTAACAATATGAAAAAAACTAGCTGAATATTTCAGCTAGTTTTTCCTATTATTTCTTTTTGATTTTGCCTGTCCATGTCTTAAATCCACCTTGCAATTGGTAGAAATCTTTGTAGCCTTTCTTTTTCAAGAATTGAGCTGCACGGCCTGTACGGAATCCACTTTGGCAATACAAATAAATCGGTTGATCTTTACGAAGTTCTTTGTAGCGAAGACGAATTTGTGATAGTGGAATGTTACGTGCACCTAAAATATGTCCAGCGTTATATTCATCCGCTTCACGAATATCGATAAGCTGTGCTTTACGGTATCCAGCGCGAAACTCTTCTTCTGAAAGTGTTTGAATTAATTTTTTTTGATAGAAATACATCCATACAGAGTAGCCGATAAATGCTAGAATGATGGCTAATATAATCATTAAGTTTGTTGACACGATTCTATCGCTCCCTTTTTTCTTATCCTACTTTCAATATTATAATGTCCATGTGTATTTATGCAACAGATACATTGGTTATAAGAAGAATTTTCGTATTCTTTCACAATTTTTGTCGAATTTGGTAGACTAGAAGATGTGAAAAATAATTGGTTATATGAGGTGCAGGATGGGAAAAGAAAAATGGTGTTATATTAACTCTGGTCAATGTTCACCGGCATTTAATATGGCGTTAGATGAATGTTTATTAAATTGGCAAAGTGAAAAGAAAATGCCGCCGACGATTCGTTTTTATGAGTGGGAAATTCCAACGTTAACGGTAGGATACTTCCAACGTGTGGAAAAGGATATTAATATGGATGTAGTAAAAGAAAAAAAATATGGCTTTGTACGTCGTCAAACAGGTGGTAGAGGTGTATTGCATGATAAAGAATTAACGTATAGTGTCATTGTATCTGAAGATCATCCAGAGATGCCAAAAACAGTGACAGAAGCGTACCGAGTTATTTCGCAAGGGCTATTAGAGGGATTTAAAGCACTTGGATTAGATGCATACTATGCAGTTCCAAAAACAGAAGCAGATCGTGAGAATTTAAAAAATCCACGCTCAGGAGTCTGTTTTGATGCGCCATCTTGGTATGAGATTGTTGTGGAAGGTAGAAAGATTGCGGGCAGTGCTCAAACACGTCAAAAAGGTGTGATTTTACAGCATGGGTCGATTCCGTTAGAAATTGATTTAGATGAGCTGTACGATCTATTTTTATTTCCAAATGAGCGCATGAAAGAGCGCATGAAGAGTATGTTTTCTTCTAAAGCGGTTGCAATTAATGAATTGACAGATCAAACATTTACAATTGAACAATTAATTGAAGCTTTTCATACTGGATTTGAAAAAGGTTTAAACATAGAATTGCTGCCATATACATTAACAGCAGAACAGCTTCATGAAGTAGAAACATTAGCAAAAGAAAAGTATGAAAGTGATGAATGGAATTATAAAAAATAAGGATATGGCTGTAGCCACATCCTTATTTTTTATAATAAATTAAGTACTTTTTCTACTTTGATTCCTTTTTCTTGTAAAGAGCGAAGACGATTTACAACGTCCATAATTTCTTTGTCAAATGTAACACTAATACCTTGATTTGTAAGCTCTTCTTTCAAACCTTCAACAGAATCATCTATGTCAATACCAAGTTCATAATCTTGGCAAACTTCGATTGCTTTTTTTACAAGCTTCACATAATTTTCTTGTAGTTTAGAATTTGTTTCAGTTAAAACAGGTTGTTTCGGTTTTGTAGGTGTAACGGGAACTGTTTCTTGTTTGGTAACCGGAGTAAACTCTTCTATTTTTACCGGCTTTGGAGCAGCTGGTTTTGTAACTGTTTCTACATGTACAGGCTTCGGTGTTGGTACCGGAGTAGGTCTTTTTGTTTCGACAGGAGCTTCTGCGCTAGGTTTTGGAGTAGCTGTAATTGCTTGTGGCATTGAAATCGCTACTTCTTCTTTTGGAGTTTCTTCAGCCGTTGCCTGTGCTATCGCCTCTTTGTTCTCCTTCGTCCACATTACACGTTCAATTTGCAAGGAAACATTATTTTTATTCATCGCTGTCAGTGTAACTTTACCAACTTCAGCGTTTCCTGAGAAATCAACAATTTTATAAATTACACTTTTGTTCCAATCTACTTTCCCGCTCAAGAATAATTCTTCGTTACATTTTGGCGTTAAGCCCTCGATTTTAATTTCTGCATTTACACCGTTTTCACTATATACCATAATTAGTGAAGCACTTACATCTTCGTCTGCTAACATTAATTCACGTACCATTTTGCCGGTGCGTACTTGCGTTTTCTTCTTAAGTGACATCAAATTTCTCCTCTCAAAATGAAGTAATAATAAAAAAATCATATAACGAAAAATAATTGCTCACGAAGAAATATGATACCGATAATAAAAGCATCACGTCAACAATTTACGTTAATTATTTTGCATTTTTCTTGTTTCTTTATGAAAATTTTTAATTTGTAAAATTAGACAGAAGAAAAAACAGCCTCTTTACAAGGCTGTTTGAAAAGTTTGCTTTTTTATATAGTTTGGCTTGTTTCATCTCTTGTCACGGCATTCTTTCTGGTGTATCATTTTATTGATTGCTTCGTACGGAATAAGCAAAATGAATGTGGATGGAGGAAACCGATGCCTACTCCTAGTATGGAAGATTATATTGAACAAATTTATTTGTTGATTGATGAAAAGGGTTATGCCCGTGTATCTGATATTGCTGAAGCGCTTAGTGTACATCCATCTTCTGTAACAAAAATGGTACAAAAATTAGACAAAGATGAATACCTAATTTATGAAAAATATAGAGGACTAGTATTAACAGCAAAAGGTAAAAAAATTGGAGAGCGTCTTGTATATCGCCATGAATTATTGGAGCAATTCATGCGTATTATCGGTGTGGATGAAAGTAAGATTTATAATGATGTGGAAGGGATTGAGCATCATTTAAGTTGGGAAGCGATTGACCGCATTGGGGATTTAGTACAATATTTTGAGGAAGATGATTTTCGAATTGAGACGCTTCGAGCTGTTCAAAAAGCAAATGGAGAACAAAGTAAGTAAAGGGAACAAATGCGTTTCCTTTTTTGTTTAGAAGGAAATGAAGCAAAAAGAAAACCGTATTTCCTAGAAGGAAGCACGGTCTTTCTTTTTATTTTTTTTACCTTCAATGACTGTTAAGTGAGATTGCTTTCGTTTTCGTTTTAATAAGGGAGAATTCCCCTTCTTTCCTTTATCGTCTGTATGATTTCGTTTTAAAAAAGATTTGCTTAGGGGTGCTACATTTTGCTTTCCGTATTTGCGGTTCGATTGTTTCGCAGCACGCTTGTAAGAGTTATGCGAATGGGCGGAACCACTAGAATTTGTAAACATTTTGTATAGCAAGTAAAAGATACCGAGAACAAGCAACATAAGGCCAATGTTTTGTAGCATCCCTATTGGATTTGTAATTGCTGAAGAAACAAGGCCGAATATTGCTAATCCAATAATAATGCTAACAAAAGCGAACATAAACGAACGACCGTTCATAAGGAACACCTCCTAAAAACATGTATTAAAATTAGTATATTAGCGATGAGGAAAGGAGTTGAACATCATTTTTTTATCATGATTGTTGTTTATTTTCTAACCGTAATAATTCGTGAAATGATGCGATTGCAACTTCAACTTGATCATCAGTAGGTTCCTTTGTTGTTAAAAGTTGAAGCCATAACCCAGGATATCCTAATACGCGTAAAATAGGAATATCACGTAATCGGTTGGTGAACTGTAAGACTTCAAAAGAAATTCCAAGAACGATTGGAATTAATAAAATACGATTTACAACTCGAACCCAAAGAGGATCTGTTGGAACAAGAAAGTAGACAAACATTCCGATAATTACGGTAAAGATAATAAAGCTACTACCGCATCGATAATGAAGACGAGTTTGCTTTTGAACATTTTTTACAGTTAACGGAAGGTTATTCTCATATGCATTAATCACTTTATGTTCTGCACCATGATATTGAAATACTCTCTTAATAAGTGGAGTTAAGGAAACAAAGTAGATATAGCCTAGCAACAATATAAGCTTAATCACGCTTTCAACGATAATTTGCCCAGTATGAGATGGGAAAATAGGTCGCGTTAATTCTGCTAATAGTGCAGGAATTGCTGTGAAAATCACTTTTCCAAATATGAACGATAACACTCCGACAGCTGCTACTCCTAATATCATCGTTAATTTTGATTGTTCTTTTTTCTTATTTGCAAGTTGTTGATCATCTTCTGGATGAACATCGAATCGCTCTGAGGCAAAGTTTAAATGCTTTGCTCCATTAGCACTTGCATCAATGATAGCGGCAATGCCTCGTAAAAATGGGATTTTTTTAAACACAGATGATATTTTATTACGAACGCGTGGCAATCGATAAAATTCGATTGTTTTGTCTTTACGACGAACCGCTGTAACAGTATATTCTCTACCGCCAAACATAACTCCTTCTATGACTGCTTGCCCGCCATATATTTGTTTTGACTGTTCTGACATGTTTAACACCAACCTGTATCCGTTTCTCTCTTGTGTAGAAAAGAGGCAATTGTCATACTTGGTTCTGTCAAGGCATATTTGACAATTACCGAGTTTCCTTTATTTTATCGACAAATACAAGCAGATGACAAGGAAAAATGTTACGAAGGTAAGACATTTCTTATTCTTTTTATAGACAAATTTCGCATGATTTAAACATGCTTCAAACGACTTTCGGACATACTAGTAAGCGGAGGTGTTGAATGTGAAACAGGAACAAACTGGAATAAACAATTTTGTACAAATTGGTTTATTTGGTGGTGTTTTCTGGGGGAGTATATGGTATTTTCTTCATATTTTCTCTTTTACAGAGGTTGGAACAAATTATTTACTTTTGCCATTTGCACTTGGAGATTGGAAAGAAGGTGTTTGGGGAAATATAGCAGGCATTATCTGTATTGGATTTTTTTCTATTGTAGTAGCATTTCTTTATAAGACTTTTTTTAAAAAGTTTGAGGGGGTACTTCCCGGCCTCTTGTATGGTTTGTTTTGGTGGAGTCTTTTATTTTTAGGACTAGGTTCAATTGCGCCGGTTATTAAAAATGCAATGCATTTACCGAAAGAAACCGTTACAACCACAATTTGCATTTTTATTTTATATGGTGTATTCATCTCCTATTCTGTTTCATTTGAGGCGAATAATGTAAATCAAGGAGAAGATACAGAGAAGACAAACTATTCAAATAAGTGACTCCTATGTTAGAATATGAAATATATATTCTTTATATTAAGGAGTTTTAAAAAGATGAAGAAAGTACTCCTCGTAAACGGTCCTAATCTAAATCGTCTCGGTGTTCGAGAGGTAAATGTGTATGGGAAAGGAACGTTAGAGACACTTGAAACAGATATGAAACAAGAAGCTGAAAAATTGGGAGTAGGATTAGAATGTTTCCAATCGAATCATGAAGGTGCTCTTATTGATACCATTCATGAAGCGGATGGCATATATGAGGGAATCATTCTAAATCCAGGAGCATTTACGCATTATAGCTATGCGATTCGAGATGCTATTGCAAGCATTTCGATTCCAGTTATTGAAGTACATATTTCTAACATCCATCAGCGTGAATCATTTCGTCATGAATCGGTGACAGCAGCAGTTTGCGCAGGTCAGATTGTTGGATTTGGTTTTTATGGCTATAAGCTAGCATTATTTGCATTGTTGGAGAAACTGGGGGAGGCCTAAATCAATGGAAAAGATTACGAAATTAAGAAGTGCGTTTGATGAAGCTGGTATTGATGGGATTTTATTAACGAATGAATATAGCCGTAGATATATGACTGGTTTTACAGGGACAGCGGGTGTCGTACTGATTTCGAAAGAGCATGCTCTATTCATTACAGATTTCCGTTATGTAGAGCAAGCTAGTAAACAAGCTGTTGGCTATGAAATTGTACAGCATACAGGCCCGATTCTTGATGAAGTGGCGAACCAAGTGAACAACTTAGGAATTCAAAAACTTGGTTTTGAGCAAGATACTCTCACATATAGTTCTTATACAGCACATAAAGAAGCCATTGCAGCAGAATTTATCCCGACTTCTGGGCTTGTAGAAAAGTTACGCTTGATTAAGACGGATTCAGAGATTAAGATATTAAAGGAAGCTGCACAGATTGCAGATGCTGCCTTTGAACATATTCTATCATTCATTCACCCAGGAGTATCTGAAATTGAAGTGTCAAATGAACTTGAATTTTTCATGAGAAAACAAGGAGCAACATCTTCTTCGTTTGATATTATCGTTGCTTCGGGACTACGTTCAGCATTGCCGCACGGTGTGGCATCTGAAAAAGTGATAGAAACAGGAGATTTCGTAACGTTAGATTTCGGCGCCTATTATAAAGGATATTGTTCTGATATTACTCGTACCATTGCAGTCGGTGAACCGTCAGATAAATTAAAAGAAATTTATCATGTTGTTTTAGAAGCGCAGCTTCGTGGTGTAAATGGCATGAAAGCTGGGTTAACGGGTCGTGAAGCCGATGCATTAACACGTGACTACATAGCGGAAAAAGGATATGGTGAGTATTTTGGCCATTCGACAGGTCATGGCCTGGGCCTTGAAGTTCATGAAGCACCAGGATTAGCATACCGATCTGAAACAGTACTTGAGCCAGGGATGGTTGTGACAGTAGAACCAGGTATTTATATTCCAGGTGTTGGTGGTGTACGTATTGAAGATGATATCATTGTAACGAGTGAAGGTAATGAAGTAATTACAAAATCTCCAAAAGAACTTATTATTTTGTAACATACAGGAGGATTTTTTGCATGATTTCAGTAAACGATTTTCGCACAGGTTTAACAATTACGGTGGATAACGACCTTTGGCAGGTGATTGAATTCCAACACGTAAAACCAGGTAAAGGTGCGGCATTTGTTCGTTCTAAATTACGTAACTTACGTACAGGAGCTATTCAAGAGAAAACATTCCGCGCAGGTGAAAAAGTAGAGAAAGCACATATCGAAAACCGTCGTATGCAATATTTATACGCGAGCGGTGAGGCTCACGTATTCATGGATAACGGAACGTATGAACAAATTGAACTTAGTGAAGCTCAAATCGAGCGCGAACTAAAATTCTTGAAAGAAAACATGGAAGTGTCAATTATGACATATCAAGGTGAAGTACTTGGTGTGGAGCTTCCAAACACTGTTGAGTTAAAAGTTGTTGAAACAGAGCCAGGTATTAAAGGTGATACAGCTTCTAACGTAACAAAACCAGCTACATTAGAAACAGGTCTTGTTGTACAAGTACCAATCTTCATTAATGAAGGTGAAATGCTTGTTATCAATACAGCAGAAGGTAAATACGTTTCTCGTGCATAGTAGAAAAGCACTCGTGATAATCACGAGTGCTTTTTTATAGGAAATAGGGCAGATAATAAATAGCGGTGATAACAAAACTTATGAAGACAAGGAAAAGGGTGCCTATAATATACGGAGTCGCAACAATTTGAAATGGTCGTATTTCACCGGTCTCAACGCCAGCTAATGTTTTATTTATTGCGTGATTTGTCATGTTATTTCTATGTTTACTCATAATAATGAGCCATGTAATTGCAAATATTGTTAAAGTACCGAGGAAAAAGGTATCCATAAATGACCAACCGACCCATTTTGAAAAAAGATAGATAAGGACTAATTCTACTACAATGGTTAAACTAATTTTTAATCCCCTCATATTTTTCCTCCTCATTTTGTAGGTCTAGCCAATTTAGAAATTTCTCACGTGACACGACATGCAGTACACAAGAAGATTTTACTTCTTTCTCTAAAGCAGAGTGCTCATCGGGGAATCTATCTTCCACATGCAATGAAATGTAAGGTAATTTCTCTTGTGCTTTTAAAGAACGAATATTAGCCTTTTTAGCACCAGCGAATACATATGTAAGTTGTAAGTCTAAAAAAGCGATTTTAAAGATTTCTTTTTTAGCAGCCTCATTATATCCTTTTCCCCAGTAAGGATAGCCAAGCCAACTACCAATGTGAGATTGTTTCTTTTCATAATTAATATGCTTAAGCGTGGTGAGACCGATTATTTCATTCTCTTCATTTACAATCATTCTCGATAAAGATTTCTTTTGGCGTTCTTCTTCTATTGCGAAAAGAAGGAACGCCTTTGTGTCTTCGATTTTCTCTACTTTTATTCCTAATGCATTTTTTACCTGTGCATCACTTGATAATGTGAAAATAATTTCTGCATATTGTAAATCCAGTGGTAATAATGTTACGTGCTTCATGGCTTTACTCCTTTCTAATCGTAAGTATAACATGATTTAATTTAATATTCAGAAAATTTCGTTACGTTATGCAAAAAAATATGTTTTTACTTCTGAAATAGACAACCACTGCATATGGTTGTACAAATATATTCTTTTTCAAATTAGCATTTTTAGCAAACGAAAGAGTCGTTGTGAGGAGAGAAGGTGAAAGAATGAAACAATGGCTAGCGGCAATAGAAACTTCTGTGCTTGTTATGGGATTACTTCGGGTGTTTTCTGGAAGCGTGGAAATATGCGCCGCTTTGCTTATGCTTTATGTAAATGATGCGAAAAAGGCCTTGTTTATAAATGGTATGTTGGCATTTGTTGGGCCTACTGTATTAATTTTGACAATGACAATTGGCATTGCAAGTGTCGCAAGTGAAATCTCTTTTTTAAAGCTTTTTTTTCTGACTCTTGGGGTTGCTTGCATTTTTATCGCAGTGTTGAAATAGAAAGTCAATTAGAGTGGAGAGAAGGCGATGAAAGAAGTATTAGAGGTTTTACCAAAAATGATGAGGGAGTTAATTGAAGGATGTAAGGAATATAACGCGTTAGAAGAAATTCGCGTTCGAATTGGGAGACCGCTTGAATGTATTGCACATGGAAAAGTATTCTTTCATGAATATATAGTTACACCGGAAGATGCTATGCACCTTTTAAATAAACTGAGTCAATTTTCTATTTATACGATAGAGGAAGAATTAAAGCGTGGCTATGTTACGCTGCGTGGTGGGCATAGAATTGGTCTCGCAGGGAAAGTGATTACGGAGAAAAGTGCGGTCAAGATGATTCGTGATGTGTCATCTTTTAATATTCGGATTGCTCGTCAAAAAATGGGAATAGCTGAACCGCTTTTATCCTATTTATACGAATCACGTTGGTTAAATACGATGGTAATTGGACCTCCACAAACGGGGAAAACAACGCTTCTTAGAGACGTAGCACGCTGTATGAGTCAAGGAGTGGGCTTTGCGAACATCCCTTCTTGTAAAGTTGGCATTGTGGATGAGAGATCAGAAATTGCAGGTTGTGTAAAAGGGATTCCGCAATATGAATTCGGCCCACGTGTTGATGTGCTTGATGCGTGTCCGAAAGCAGAAGGAATGATGATGATGATTCGTTCTATGAGTCCAGATATATTAATTGTTGATGAAATCGGGCGCATGGAAGATAGCGAAGCCATTATGGAGGCTGTTCATGCAGGGGTACAACTGTTCATAAGTGCACATGGATTTTCTTTCGATGATATACGAAAGCGTCCATCTTTAAAAGCAGTAATGGAATTTGGAGTGTTTGAGCGTTTTATTGAACTCTCAAAAGCAAAAGGGCCTGGTACTGTAGTGCAAGTGAAGGATAGAGAAGGGAAACCGATTCAAAGGCGAAAGAAGGTTCAAAACGTATGATAAAAATATTTGGTGCGGTGTTAATTGTAGCAGTAACGACTTTTTTTGGATTTTCACATGCGAAGAGATATAGTGAGCGTCCGCGCCAATTACGGCTTTTAAAAGCAGCCCTTCAATCATTAGAGGCTGAAATTATGTATGGACATACCCCTTTATCAGAAGCGGCAGAACGTTTAGTCAAACAAATGCCGAAACCATTAAATTGGATATTTCAAAGCTTTTCAAAGCGGCTTGAAAACGGTGAACAAACTGTTAGAGAGTCCTGGCTTGATAGTTTAAAAGAAAATTGGGCGCTCACATCTCTTAAACAAGCTGAATATGAGATTTTGCAACAATTTGGTGAAACGTTAGGGCAGCATGACCGAGAGTCGCAACAAAAACATATTCGGTTATGCATTACACATTTAGAAAGAGAGGAAGGAGAAGCGAAAGCATTGCAGCAGCAATATGAAAAAATGATTAAAAGCCTAGGGGTATTAGCAGGGCTACTTATTGTGATTTTACTGCTATAAAGGGGGGAGAAAGGCGATGTCCATTGACGTAGGGTTAATATTTCAAATCGCCGGAATTGGCATTATATTAGCTTTCATTCATACGGTATTAAAAGAATTAAAGCGGGAAGATATTGCAAATTGGGTCATTCTTGTCGGTTTTGTAGTCATTTTATTCCACGTAGCATTTCTAATCAATACATTATTCGACAAGATTAAAAGTGTCTTTCTCTTCCAGTAAAGGAGGCGATTCGCATCGAAATTATTCAAATTGTCGGATTAGGCCTCGTTGCAACTTTTTTAGCGGCTATATTAAATCAACATAAGTCTAGCATTACATCATTATTTATTGTCTTTATTGGTAGTGTAATGTTTCTTCTATTAATCGATCAAATTCATTCTATTTTAAAAATGATTGAGCGAATTGCCAGTGAAGCAAAGGTGAGCAATGTCTATGTAGAAACACTATTAAAGATTATTGGCATTGCTTATATTGCTGAATTTGGGGCGCAAATTACAAAAGATGCAGGGCAAGGAGCAATCGCTTCTAAAATCGAATTAGCCGGGAAAATATTAATACTTGTTATGGCCATTCCGATTTTAACAGTTGTAATTGAAACCATTCTTGGCTTTTTACCTACGGGATAAGGGGGAGTAGATGTTGCGGAAGTTTGGAGCTAAGCTGTTATTTGCTTGCTTCCTTTTCTTTTCTTTACCAATTGTCGTACAAGCTTCTCCCATAGAACAAAACGTCGTTGATCAGCAATTGGACAAACTTGGAATTGAGGATGTGAAGCAGTTTTGGGATGGGCTGATTACTAAATATGACGGTTATTTACCAGAAAGTCAAAAGGGAAGTTTTATGGAATTTGTGAAAGGAGAAAAAGAATTTTCGATAAAGGAGTGGATGATAGGTTTACTCAAATATTTGTTCCATGAGCTTGTTGCAAATGGAAAATTACTTGGGACTCTTATTATGCTCACAATCTTTAGTGCACTATTACAATCTTTGCAATCCGCTTTTGCAAAAAGTAGCATTAGTAAAATTGCAGATGCTGTTGTATACATGGTGCTCATTATTTTTGCGTTAAATAGCTTTTATGTAGTCATGACTTATGCAAGAGAAACCATTCAAACGATGGTAGATTTCATATTGGCATTGCTTCCAATTTTGTTGGCTTTAATAGCGACTGGAGGCGGTGTTGTATCTGTATCATTCTTTCATCCTATTATCGTTTTCTTAATGAATACAAGCGGTTTACTTATGAATTATATCGTTCTTCCACTTTTGTTGCTTGCAACAATTTTAAGTATCGTAAGTACGATGAGTGATCAATATAAAGTTACGAAACTGTCTAAACTTTTACAGAAAGTCAGCGTGGGGATTATCGGAATATTTTTAACAGTTTTTCTTGGAGTTTTATCAGTACAAGGAACAGCAACAGCAGTTGCTGACGGTATTGCTGTAAAAACAGCGAAGTTTGTCACAGGAAACTTTATACCAGTCGTAGGCAGAATGTTTACAGAAGCTGCAGATACTGTTATTAGTGCATCTGGACTACTTAAGAATACAGTAGGGATGATTGGGCTTGTTATTTTATGTTTAATCGTAGCATTTCCAGCTATTCAAATCTTTTGTATCGCCTTTATTTATAAATTTGCAGCCGCTGTTTTACAGCCAGTTGGCGGGGGAGCAATCATTCAATGTTTGGATATTATAGGACGAAGCATTATTTATGTGTTTGCTTGTCTAGCAATCGTATCTTTTATGTTCTTCCTTAGCATTACAATTATGATTGCCGCAGGGAATATTACCCTCATGATGCGCTAGGAGGTGAGGAATATGCAATTTGTTACGGAATGGATTCGAAACATTATTGTATTCTTGCTTTTAGCGACGATGCTTCATTTGTTACTTCCTAATTCTAATTTACAGAAATATGTAAAATTTGTTGTAAGTCTACTATTAGTCGTGTTGATGTTGACTCCGTTATTCAAGCTATTACAAACAGATGTAAATGAGGTAATTGCTAATTTTAATTCAGAAAAATATGCAACAGATCATTCTATAAAAAATTCTATTGATGCAAAGAAAAAAGAAATACAAGCCCTTACACGTGCATATAGTTTAGAAGAGATGGCTGTCAAAATGAAAAAAGAAATCGGTAAAGAGTTTGAGAAAAAGTATGGTATGACAGTATCTAATATAGAGGTAGTTGCGCTAGAAACAAAGGAAGAAGTAAGAACGGCAAAAGATATTGAGTCTGTTATTGTAACATTGAAAGAAAGAGAACCGAAGAAAAATGATGCAATTGAAACTGTAAAACCAATTGAAATCAATACGAAAGAACCGAAGCAAACAACGGAAGAAATGAATGTAGAAATGAAGGAGTTCTTTTCAAGCAAATGGCAGCTAGAGGATAAACAAATCCAAGTTCAAATGGAAGGAGGGACAGGTAGAGGAAATGGACAAAAACGATAAGGGGACAAAGTTCTCATTTTTTCGCAACTTATTTAAGGGAGAGGAGAAAGAAGATAGGGAGAAGGGAAAAAAGGTAACACCAAAATTTTTGCTTGTCCTACTTATACTTGGAATCTTGCTTATGTTCTCTAGTAATTTCTTTCAACCGAAGAAAGAAGAAGTGCCAGTTTTTAAAGAACAGACAAGTCAAAAGACAGAGAAAGATGTACCTACTTTTGGACAAAAGAATAACGATAGTATGTCTGTGGTAGAAAAATATGAAAAAGCATATGAACAAGAATTAAAGTCTTCGTTAGAAGATATTACAGGTGTAAAAGAAGTATCAATTGAAGTGAATCTTGACTCCTCTGAACAAAAAATACTCGAAAAAAATATTGTAAAACGATCCCAAACAACCGGAGAAACAGATAAAACGGGAGGGAAAAGAGAGGTGGAGGACGAGTCAACAGACGAGAAAACAGTGATTATCCGTGAAGGGGATAAAGAAACTCCTATTGTTTTGCGCACAGAAAAGCCGAAAGTACGCGGTGTTCTTGTCGTGGCAAAGGGAGTGGATAATATACAAATTAAATCAATGGTAAAAGAAGCAGTAACGCGCATGTTAGATGTTCCAGCACACCGCGTTGCTGTGTTACCAAAAAAAGGTTAAGGGGGAAGTGAAATGTTGAAAAAACAAACAGTTTGGTTATTGACGATGTTAAGTCTAGTTGTTGTTTTATCTGTTTATTATGTAACAACACCAGAGAAAATGAATAATGTAACACCAACAGCAAGTGAAAAAATTGGACAAGAAAAGCAAAACGCTGAAAAAGAAGGAACGAAAGAAACGACAAATCAAGAAACAGAGAAAAAAGAAACTGAGGGTAAAGAAACAGAGAAAAAAGATAGTGGTAATAAAGAAACGAGTAAACAGGAAGGAAATGTAACTGTTGAATCGAATGATGAGAATTTTACAGCTCTTCGTATGCAAATGGAAGACCAGCGTAGTGCTGAGAAAGAAAAATTACAAAATGTAATTAATTCATCGAAATCTTCTGCAGAGGAAAAGAGCAAAGCGAAAGATAGTTTTGATGCAATTACTACAATGGAGACAAAGGAAAGCTTATTGGAAACAGTTATTAAATCGCAAGGGGGTTATAAAGATGCCCTTGTAAGAGCAGATGGAACTGATATTAAAGTAACAGTGAAAGCGGCAAAGCATTCGAAAAAAGAAGCAAATAAAATTATTCAACTTGTACGAAGTGAAGCTGGAGCGAAGGATGTAGGTGTAAAGTTTGATCCTGTTAAGTAATCAAAGGTGGATGGTAAGGCAGAGAGAAATGGAAAAAAGCTATCGTTTTCGATAGCTTTTTTCCATTTCATTCGTATGGTCTTCTTCAATCCGAAACGGAGGGATACGTTGAGAGTGGAAAATAATAGGTTCGTGGTAATGATGGTTGCTTTCCACAGATTTGATATGAACAAAAGTAACAATGACCCAAACGGTTACAGCCGGTAGAAATAGAATGAGCCAAATCATATTTCGGCACCTCGCTACACAATATTTTCGTTCCCTTTGAACATACTATTTTTATATGGAGGAAGACTAAATGGTTTGTAAACGAAAAAATAATATTTAGTAAAATATATTTTCGTACATTTATAAATACGATTCATATGGGAAACATTATGTCATTTCATTCTTTTATAGATAAGAAAACAGCCTTTTTTTTGAAGTGGTCTTGCCAATTTCATGTGAAACTTGGTATTATTACTAGGTGATAAAATATTAAATGAAATTATATTTTTACAGGAGTTTCGACTTATAATAAAGAAATATAAGTTGGAATGTTGAAAATATTTATCGTAAGATGGAACTAGTCAATCTTTCTATTGGTACATTTTGAAAGAGAATGTTTCCAGTAGAATGCATCGTATTTTTACAGCGAATCGCTTATTTCTCATAGGACGACTGTAAAAACGAGACAAACAAGAGTATGGGAGTGGGTTTTATATGTTTAAAATTCAGGAAGTTCGTGAATTAATTAAATTAATTGATAGCTCTAATATTGATGAATTTGAATACAAAAAAGATGGTACAACAATTAAAATGAAAAAACGCGGTCACGAAGTAGTGGTAGGGCAAGCACCAGCAGTTATGCAAGCAGCGGCTCCAGCTGTAGAAGTAGAAACAACAGCGGCAGCAGCGCAGGTAAAAGTTCCGAAGCAGGAAGAGAAGGAAGTTGTTAAAGATGAGAATCTACATAAAATTACATCGCCTATGGTAGGGACATTTTATGCTTCTTCTTCACCTGATGCACCTCCATATGTAATGGTTGGAGATCGCGTATCAAAAGATTCTGTTGTATGTATTGTAGAAGCGATGAAGTTATTTAATGAGATTGAGGCAGATGTAGAGGGCGAAATTGTTGAAATTCTTGTTAATAACGGACAACTTGTTGAATATGGACAACCGCTATTTCTTGTAAAAGCGTAATAAGGGAGTCTTTGTAATGATAAAAAAAGTATTGATAGCCAATCGTGGGGAAATTGCAGTGCGCATTATTCGTGCATGTAAAGAGATGGATATTGAAACAGTTGCTATTTATTCAGAAGCAGATAAAGAATCACTTCATGTACAGATAGCTGATGAGGCATATTGTGTTGGACCAACGATGTCAAAAGAAAGTTATTTGAATTTGACAAATATTATTAGTGTTGCTAAGTTAACGGGATGTGATGCAATTCATCCGGGCTATGGATTTTTAGCTGAAAATGCTGATTTTGCTGAACTATGCCGTGAGTGTAATTTAATCTTTATTGGGCCGAGCCCAGAAGCGATTTCAAAGATGGGTACAAAAGACGTTGCTCGTGATACAATGAAAGAAGCAGGGGTTCCGATTGTACCGGGTTCACAAGGTATTATTAAAAACATAGAAGAAGCGATCGAACTTGCAAATGAAATTGGATATCCTGTTATTATTAAAGCGACAGCTGGTGGTGGAGGAAAAGGAATTCGTGTTGCTCGCCATGAAGAGGAGCTTGTAAAGGGAATTCAAATTACACAGCAAGAAGCTAGTACCGCTTTTGGAAACCCTGGTGTATACTTAGAAAAGTACGTTGAAGATTTCCGCCATGTTGAGATTCAAATAATGGCAGATGCACACGGCAATGCCATTCATTTAGGAGAACGTGATTGTACAATTCAGCGCCGTTTGCAAAAATTGTTAGAAGAAAGCCCTTCACCTGCTTTGGATGCTGAAATTCGTCAAAAAATGGGTGAAGCGGCAGTGAAAGCGGCAGTAGCAGTTGATTATACAGGTGCTGGTACGGTTGAGTTTATTTATGAATATAAAACGAAAAGCTTTTATTTTATGGAAATGAACACACGAATTCAAGTGGAACATCCTGTGACTGAAATGGTGACAGGAATGGATTTAATTAAAGAACAAATCCGTGTTGCTTCTGGAGAAAAGCTATCGTTACAGCAAGAAGAAGTACAATTTAATGGCTGGGCAATTGAATGTCGGATTAATGCGGAAAACCCTGCCAAAAAATTTATGCCATCCCCAGGTAAAGTTGAAATGTATTTACCGCCAGGTGGGCTTGGTATTCGCGTCGATTCAGCTGTTTATCCAGGTTATTCAATTCCACCTTACTATGATTCGATGATTGCAAAGCTAATCGTTCACGGAAAAACTCGTGAAGAAGCAATTGCAAAGATGAAGCGAGCGCTTAGTGAGTTTGTCATTGAAGGCGTACATACAACAATCCCGTTCCATTTACAATTGCTAAATCATCCGGATTTTGTAAAAGGTGAATTTAATACAAAGTTTTTGGAAGAACATGAACTTGTGACGCAGTGATAAAGTGAAACGATTATTGGTGGAACGTTCTGCTCCACTCATGTAGATTTCACGAATTGGGCATTTATAGGTAGGGAACCTTCTATATGATTTTCTTTCGTTCTAAGAACTTTGAAGAGGGTTTTACTACCTGTTGATGCGGGATATATTTAAAGGAGGTTTTTTTATGGCTGAACATATGTTAGATATGGGTCAAGATACAAGTCTTGGAAAAGTAGAGATTGCACCAGAAGTAATTGAAGTGATTGCGGGTATCGCAGCTGCTGAGGTAGATGGCGTGGCAGCAATGCGCGGGAATTTTGCGACAGATGTTGTAGAAAAATTAGGGAAAAAAAATCATGGTAAAGGTGTAAAGGTTGAATTAGTAAACGAAGATATCATTGTGGATGTTTATGTTATTATGTATTTCGGCGTTGCTATTCCAGTTGTCGCACAAAAGATTCAAGACAACATTCGTCAAGCGCTCTTTACAATGACTGGTCTTGAGCCAAAAGAAGTGAACGTTCACATCGTTGGCGTAACATTCGAAACACAACAAACAGAAATCGAGCCAGTGTAAGAATGAAAAGGTGCCTCATGAACTAGGCACCTTTTTTGTCGTTTCATTTCTTCACCAAGCAACTCCTCTAATTATTATATTATTTTTAAAAATATGAAATCTGAAAGAGAACGGCTATGTTTTTCTTAAAAAACGTACATTATGATAAGATGTGGAACTTGAAGTTAATTTTTTTATTATTTTTCAGCTGTGTAACCCGTGTATGAAACGATAAATTGTGTTATTATCATTGTATTATAAGGTTGAAAAATCAATGAAAACTACAAAAGTAAGTAAATTGAGAACTTATAAATTATAATAATATAACAAATCATAAAGAAAGACTTGAAGTATAAAGGAGAGTTACAATGAAACGTAGGACGGCTAGAGAAAGAGCCATGCAAGCATTATACCAAATGGATATTACCGGAGAATTAAATCCGAAAGTAGCGGTAGAGAATACGCTAGATGAAGGAGAAGAAACAAATGAATTTTTAGATTCACTTGTTGGTGGCTTTGTAGAGCATAAAGAAACAATTGATGAGTTAATTCGTCAAAATTTAAAAAAATGGAAATTAGAACGTATTAGTATCGTTGATCGCAGTATTTTGCGCTTAGCTGTTTATGAAATGAAATACATGGAAGAAATTCCGCATAATGTAACAATCAATGAAGCAATTGAAATTGCGAAAACATTCGGGGATGAGGAATCTCGTCGTTTTATTAACGGCGTTTTATCTAATATAAAAGATACACTGTAATTTCTTTAAGGGGGAATCTTAAAATGGTAGCAGTAATTATCAAAGGAAATGAAGTTGCGGAGAAAAAACGAGCACAATTAAAAGAAGAAGTTGTGAAGTTAAAAGAGCAAGGAATTGTACCAGGATTAGCAGTTATTTTAGTTGGAGAAGACCCTGCCTCTCGTTCTTATGTAAAGGGAAAACAAAAAGGCTGTGAACAAGTGGGGATTTATTCAGAGCTTATCGAATTTCCAGATACGATTACTGAAGAGCGTTTACTTGCTGAAATCGATCGTTTAAATGAGGATGATCGTATCAATGGAATATTAGTACAATTACCTTTACCGAAACATATTGAAGAGAAAGCTATCATTGAAAGAATTTCACCTAAGAAGGATGTAGATGGATTCCATCCCATTAATATTGGGCGTATGATGACAGGACAAGATACATTCCTTCCCTGTACGCCACATGGCATTTTAGAATTAGTAAAAGAAACGAATATTGATATTTCTGGAAAACATGTTGTTGTCATTGGAAGAAGTAACATCGTTGGAAAACCAGTAGGACAACTATTTTTAAATGAAAATGCGACTGTTACGTATTGTCATTCTAAAACGAAAAATATAAAAGAATTGTCAAAGTTAGCTGATATTTTAGTTGTAGCTGTAGGAAGACCAAAGATGGTAACGGCCGATTATATAAAAGAAGGAGCAGTTGTCATTGATGTTGGTGTGAATCGCTTAGAGACAGGAAAACTATGCGGCGATGTTGACTTTGAAAATGTACTAGATATTGCAGGCTACATTACACCGGTGCCAAAAGGTGTTGGTCCGATGACAATTACAATGCTTCTTCATAATACAGTTGAATCTGCTAAACGTGCAGGTTTTATCTGTAAATAATTTGAAGCGGCTATGAGGAGAGAGAAATGGAAAAGCAATATTTAACCGTTACAGCATTAACACGTTATATCAAAACAAAAATAGAGTATGATCCGCATTTGCAGTCTGTTTGGTTAAAAGGAGAAATTTCAAACTTTAAATATCATAGCCGTGGCCATATGTATTTTACATTGAAAGATGAAAATGCAAGGATTGCAGCGGTTATGTTTGCGGGGCATAATCGTAATATAAAATTCAGACCAGAAGATGGAATGAAAGTGCTTGTAAAAGGGAAAATCTCTGTCTATGAAGCAAGTGGTTCTTATCAAATTTATGTTCATGATATGCAACCTGATGGTGTGGGGAATCTTCACTTAGCTTATGAACAATTAAAGGTTCGACTAGAGGAAGAAGGATTATTTTCTCGCGTTTATAAGCAACCCATTCCTGCATATGCAAAAACAATAGGTGTGATTACATCACCAACGGGGGCGGCTATTCGTGATATTATAACGACGATTAAACGTCGCTATCCAATTGGGAATGTGATTGTTTTTCCAGTACTTGTACAAGGGGAGTTTGCTGCTCCCTCTATTGTACAAGCTATTCAAACAGCAAATGAGATGAATGATATAGATGTATTAATTGTTGGTCGCGGGGGCGGTTCTATTGAGGAGCTATGGGCTTTTAATGAAGAAATAGTCGCGCGAGCAATTTTTGCAAGTAAGATTCCCATTATCTCTGCTGTTGGACATGAAACTGATTTTACAATCGCTGATTTTGTTGCAGATTTACGTGCACCGACGCCGACAGCAGCTGCTGAATTAGCTGTGCCTAATATTCTTGAAATGCAAGAGAAAGTATTGCAAAGAACACTTCGTTTACAAAGAGCGATGCGAGAAATAGTACATAAAAGGCAAGAGCGATTACAAACGTTGCAAAAGTCATATGCATTTCGTTATCCAAGACAAATATATGAACAAAAAGAAGAGCAGTTAGATCGAGCTCTTGAGCAACTTGTTTTAGCAAAAGAGCGCTATATGGAGAAAAAAGTGAATCAGTTAAAGCAGCTCTCATTTTACTTGGAGAAGCACCATCCTGCTCAAAGAATTTCACAAACAAAGATAGCGATTGAAACGTTGCAAAAACAATTACGACGAGAAATGCAAACGGTGTTACAAACGAAAGAATTTGCATTTGTGAGAATAGCAAAGCAACTAGAAGCATTAAGTCCGCTTAAAGTTATGATGAGAGGATATGGACTTGTATATAGCGAGAAGAATCAAGTATTGAAAAGTGTAAAAGATGTTAGTGCTGGAGATGTAGTTTCCGTGCAATTACAAGATGGTATATTAGATTGTAATGTATCGAGCGTAAAGGAGCGTGAATCAAATGGAAAATAAATTGAGCTTTGAAGAGGCGATTTCACAGCTTGAGCATCTCGTTTCCAAGCTTGAACAAGGCGATGTTCCTTTAGAAGAAGCAATTTCATACTTTAAAGAAGGGATGGAATTGTCTAAGTTGTGTGATGAGAAATTGAAAGATGTACAAGAACAAATGGCAGTAATCCTTGGAGAAGATGGACAGCTTGAGCCATTTACAGCTTTAGGAGATGAAGCATAGTGGCATATGGAGATTTCGATGCTTTTGTAATAGAAAGCAAAATGTTTATAGAAAAAGAACTTGCGCGTTACGCGAATGAATTGCAATGTCCAAACGTGCTTCGCGATGCGATGACATATTCATTAGAAGCGGGTGGAAAACGTCTCCGCCCGTTACTTTTATTTGCAACTTTACATGCGTTTGGGAAAGAACGAGAACTTGGGATAGGTGCAGCTTGTGCACTTGAAATGATTCATACATACTCTTTAATTCATGATGATTTGCCATGTATGGATGATGATGACTTAAGACGCGGGAAGCCAACCAATCATAAAGTATTTGGAGAGGCGATGGCTGTTTTAGCCGGCGATGGTTTGCTCACCTATGCGTTTCAAGTAGTTTCAGCGTATAATTATGAAGGGATTTCTAGTGAAATAAAGTTAAGGCTGGCACTTGAGCTTGCCAAAGCCGCGGGGCCAGAAGGAATGGTAGCTGGACAAGTAGCGGATATGGAAGCGGAAGGGAAGCACCTTACACTGAATGAATTAGAGTATATTCATAAGCATAAAACAGGAAGATTATTAGAGTTTGCTGTACTTGCTGGTGCTATACTTGCTGGTGCAACAAAAGAAGAAGAGGAAAAGCTACTTGCCTTTGCAAAATATGTTGGCCTTGCCTTTCAAATTAGAGATGATATTTTAGATGTGGAAGGAACGGAAGAAGAAATTGGAAAGCCAATTGGCAGCGATGCTTCTAATGAAAAGAGTACATATACGACATTATTTGCGATAGACGAAGCAAAAAGTATATTAGAAGAAACGATTGCCAAAGCAAAGGATGCAATTATGTCCCTGCAATTACAAGATACATACTTGCTCTCTGTTTGTGATCTTATCGCAAAGCGTAACAACTAGTATAACAGCGTTTTCATTTGTTGAGTCATTTATCATTTTGTGGTATAAATGTAGAAAAAGGTTTTTCTTTTCTTTTTATTGGCAAAAATATATTTAGATTACATTGCCGTTGTCACGTTGTGTGAGCGGCTCTTTTTTTCATCATACAAAGAAGTGGGCGTATCAAAGTAAGTAGAGATAAGATAAAATGTAGTAGGAAAAGCTAAGAACTTCTTGTATTGTGTAAAGTTTTTTTATAATATTTGACATGTTGACAGATTATGAAATGAAAGTGAGTGATCCATGTGGATCTAACGCAAATTCAAAACCCTAGTTTTTTGAAAGATATGTCTATCAGCGAACTAGAGGAATTGAGTGAGGATATTCGTAAGTTTTTAATTGAAGAGCTCTCTCAAACAGGTGGACATATTGCTCCTAACTTAGGTGTAGTAGAACTCACAATTGCGCTGCATACATTATTTGATAGTCCGAAAGATAAATTTTTATGGGATGTCGGACATCAATCTTATGTTCATAAAATTTTAACAGGGCGTGCAAAAGAGTTTCGTACATTAAGGCAGTATAAAGGATTGTGTGGTTTTCCAAAACGATGTGAAAGTGAACATGATGTGTGGGAAACTGGTCATAGTTCAACATCATTATCTGCTGCGATGGGAATGGCTTTAGCGCGTGATTTAAAGAAAACAGATGAATATGTTATACCGATTATCGGAGATGGTGCTTTAACTGGAGGAATGGCTCTAGAAGCGCTGAATCATATCGGACATGAAAAGACAGATATGATTGTGATACTTAACGATAATGAAATGTCAATCGCACCGAATGTTGGAGCACTTCATAATGTACTTGGTCGTTTGCGTACAGCTGGTAAATATCAATGGGTAAAAGATGAACTGGAGTATATTCTTAAAAAGATTCCAGCAGTTGGTGGGAAAGTTGCAGCGACGGCTGAAAAGATTAAAGATAGCTTGAAATATTTATTAGTATCTGGTGTTTTTTTTGAGGAATTAGGTTTTACATATTTAGGTCCAGTTGATGGACATGATTATGAAAAACTATTTGAAACACTGCAATATGCGAAGAAAACAAAAGGTCCAGTACTTGTTCATGTGATTACAAAGAAAGGGAAAGGATATAAACCTGCTGAAAGCGATGTAATCGGTACTTGGCATGGCACTGGCCCATATAAGATTGAATCGGGAGACTTTGTGAAACCGAAGGAAGTTGCTCCAGCATGGAGCGCTGTTGTTAGTGAAACGGTTCGTAAACTGGCAAGAGTGGATGAGCGTATCGTAGCGATTACGCCGGCGATGCCTGTTGGATCTAAACTTGAGAAGTTTCATCAAGAATTTCCAAATCGTATGATTGATGTAGGAATTGCCGAGCAACATGCAACAACGATGGCAGCTGGAATGGCAACACAAGGAATGAAACCATTCTTAGCAATCTATTCGACGTTTTTACAAAGAGCATATGATCAAGTTGTTCATGATATATGTCGTCAAAACTTAAATGTTTTCATCGGTATTGATCGTTCTGGATTAGTTGGTGCAGATGGAGAAACGCATCAAGGAGTATTTGATATTGCGTTTTTACGCCACTTACCCAATATCGTCCTTATGATGCCGAAAGATGAGAATGAAGGACAACATTTAGTATATACAGCAATGCAATATGAAGATGGACCGATTGCACTTCGATATCCGCGTGGAAATGGACTTGGTGTTCCAATGGATGATGAATTCAAGGTAATTCCAATTGGCACATGGGAAACATTAAGAGAAGGTACGCAAGCAGCTATTGTAACATTTGGGACAACAATTCCAATGGCTATGGAAGCAGCCGAGCGTCTTGGAAAAGCTGGTGTTTCTGTAAAGGTGGTAAATGCTCGTTTTATTAAGCCAATGGATGAAGCATACTTACATGATCTTTTAGGAAAGAATATACCGATTTTAACAATTGAAGAAGCTTGTTTAATCGGCGGGTTTGGTTCAGGAGTTATGGAGTTTGCTGCTGAACATGGATATCATAGTGCATTGATTGAACGAATGGGAATTCCAGATTATTTTATCGAGCACGGTAGTGTGACGAAATTATTAGAAGAAATTGGGTTAACAACAGATGCGGTTGTAGATCGCATCCATACAATGATTCCATCAAAACAAAAAAGGGCGTAACAAATGAGTGTAAAAAAAGAAAGAGTAGATGTATTAGTAGTAGAACGCGGGTTGATTGAAACACGTGAAAAAGCAAAGCGCGCCATTATGGCTGGGCTTGTATATGCGAATGAGATGAGGCTCGATAAGCCGGGGGAAAAAATTCCTGAGGATACACCGATTACAATAAAGGGACAAGTTATGCCTTATGTAAGCCGCGGTGGTTATAAATTAGAAAAGGCATTACAAGTATTTCAACTTGATTTGCAAGATAAAATTATGATTGATATTGGTTCATCAACTGGTGGCTTTACAGATTGTGCACTACAAAATGGAGTAAAGTTATCTTATGCTCTGGATGTAGGATACAATCAATTAGCTTGGAAACTTCGCCAAGATGAACGTGTTGTTGTGATGGAGCGAACGAACTTCCGTTATGTTACACCAGCTGACTTAGAGCGTGGATTACCGCAGTTTGCAAGCATCGACGTTTCGTTCATATCATTAAAGCTTATTTTGCCGGTGTTAAAAACAATGCTTACGCCAAATGGTGATGTAGTTGCATTAATTAAACCGCAATTTGAAGCTGGGCGAGAACAAGTTGGAAAAAAAGGTATCGTTCGTGACAAAAAAGTACATGAAGCTGTTGTCGAAATGATTGTCGACTTTGCGTTACAAGAAGGATACGATGTACAAGACTTGACATTCTCACCTATTACAGGTGGAGATGGAAATATTGAATTTTTAATCCATTTAAAATGGTATGGTGAGCGTGAGACTGGTGAAAACCATTCTCCAATTTCCATCGAGCAAGTTGTTACAGAAGCGCATGAAGTATTAAAACAAAAGGGAAAAGAGGAATAACGTATGTTGTTCCTCTTTTTGTTGGAATTGTATAATGATTGTAAAAACAATTGTGTACAATAAAACAATTATACGTTAACATAAATAAGTGAAGTATATCAACGTTTAAACTATGGTAAGAGATAGTGTGAGGTGCAAATGTATGAATAAGGGTCAGCGCCATATTAAAATTAGAGAAATTATCGCGAACAAAGAAATTGAAACACAAGATGAACTAGTTGACATTTTACGGAACGAAGGCTTTAATGTAACGCAAGCAACTGTATCACGTGATATTAAAGAACTGCACTTAGTAAAAGTGCCATTACATGATGGTCGCTATAAATATAGCTTACCAGCAGATCAACGCTTCAATCCGTTACAAAAATTAAAACGGAATCTCGTTGATTCGTTTGTGAAATTAGACACAGCAGGGCATATGCTTGTGTTAAAAACATTACCTGGTAATGCTCACGCGCTAGGAGCGCTTATTGATCATTTAGAGTGGGACGAGATTATCGGAACCATTTGTGGTGATGACACTTGCTTAATTATTTGTCGTACGCCTGAAGATACTGGTAATGTATCGGATCGTTTCTTAAATATGCTGTAACAAAAAAGAATCTTGTTTACTTTCTTACTAAAATGAGAAAGTAAACAAGATATTTTTTATTGTGAAAAATAAGGTTTTTATAATGGTATACATAAAGAGGCGGATTGACCCATAAAACAAATGTTTGGTACAATGAAGCATGTTAGAAGAATACATGATACATGTGATATATAGAAGATAACGATTTAAATAATACGTAATGAAAGCTCTTAATGGGGCATTAGTTTATAACGAGGTGAATGAAGCATTGTTATCGGAATTATCGATTAGAAACTTTGCTATTATTGAGTCATTAAATATTTCTTTTCAAAAAGGCTTAACTGTATTAAGTGGTGAAACAGGAGCTGGAAAATCAATTATTATTGATGCAATTAGCTTGCTTGTTGGTGGTCGTGGGTCAGCAGAATTTGTTCGATATGGAACAGAGAAAGCAGAAATTGAAGGATTGTTTTATATAGAGGACGATAAGCACCCGTGCATTGCGAAGGCAGAAGAGCTGGATATTGAAATTGAAGATGGCATGATGATTTTAAAACGCGACATAGCTGCGAATGGAAAAAGTGTATGTCGCATAAATGGTAAACTTGTTACATTAAGCATATTGAAAGAAATTGGGAAAACACTTGTTGATATTCACGGACAACATGAGACACAAGATTTAATGAATGAAGAACGGCATCTCTTTATGCTGGATCATTTCGATGGAAATCGAATTGTAAAACAATTAGAAAAATATCAAGAAGTATATGTAAAGTATGAACAATTGAAGAAACAATTAAAAGCTTTAACAGAAAATGAACAACAGATGGCTCACCGATTGGATTTAATTCAATTCCAATATGAAGAAATTCGTAAAGCGGATTTAAAGGTAGATGAAGAAGAGGAATTAACAGAGGAGCGCTTGAAAATCTCTAATTTTGAGAAGATTTATAAAGCGTTAGGTGATGCTTATCGTTCATTAACTGCAGATGGACAAGGCCTTGATCATGTGCGAAATGCAATGGGGCAAATGGAGAGTATTGCACATTTAGATGAATCGTATCAAGAAAATCATGATTCAATAGCAAATAGCTATTATTTGCTGGAAGAAGTAGCCTATCAGCTAAGAGAAAAATTAGATATGATGGAATATGATCCAAATCGTTTAGATGAAATTGAAACTCGTTTAAATGAAATTCGTATGCTAAAGAGAAAGTATGGCAATACTGTAGAAGAGATTTTAGCGTATGCAGATAAAATAGAGCAAGAAATATTTACGATTGAAAATAAAGATGTGCATATTGAAAAGGCTAAAAAAGAGTTAAAAGAATTGGAAAGTGTAATCTTAAAAGAAGCGACAATGTTAAGTGATATGCGTCATGAACTTGCAGAGCGCTTAACAAGTGCTATTCACCAAGAATTGAAAGAACTATATATGGAAAAAACAAAATTTGAAGTGAGAATAACAAAAAAAGAAGGAAATATAGAAGATCCACTCGTTGAAGGAATACCTGTCAAATTAACAGTGGATGGATATGACCAAGTGGAGTTCTATATTTCCACAAATCCAGGTGAACCGTTGAAACAACTTTCAAAAGTTGCTTCTGGAGGAGAGTTATCTCGTATTATTTTAGCTTTAAAGAGTATTTTTTCGAAACATCATGGTGTCACATCTGTCATTTTTGATGAAGTGGATACAGGTGTGAGCGGCCGAGTTGCACAAGCGATTGCTGAAAAAATTTACAGGGTATCAGTAAATTCACAAGTACTTTGCATTACTCATTTACCTCAAGTAGCTTCAATGGCGGATTCACATTTATTTATCCGAAAGCAAGTGGCGAATGATCGGACAATGACATCTGTCACAATACTAAGTCCAGACGATAAAGTGACAGAAATTGCTCGTATGATTTCTGGTGTAGAAATTACGGATTTAACTACGGAACATGCGAAAGAGTTACTTACGCAAGCAAATCATTTTAAGCAAGCAGCAGAAGCTATCCAATAATGGATAGCTTTTTTGTTCAAATAATGATTTCTTAATTCTTCCGGTTATAAACAGGGCGTTGCAAGGAGAGATTAAAAGATGAGGCCGAAGAGGCTGAATGTGGGGTAGGAGCGAGGAGAGTGAATAAATTGAGATTAGAACACTTCCGGAAAATAATAGGGATTTGTCTCCTTGTTTCGTTAGTTTTTATTGTCTGTTTTAAACCATTACGTACATTTATTTCATTTCCAAAACAACTTGTTATTTTTGAAGGGGAACAATCAGAAATAGAATCACTGCCTGTTTTTCAAGCTTCATCTACCAATCATAACGTGTTTACCGTAAGTTCTAAACAAAAAGCGCCGGGGATTATGGTGAATTCACATCAAAATGGTGAGGCGGATATGGTGTTTCAATTGGCTGGTTTCCCTGTGAAGAAAGTAAACGTAAAAGTGTTAAAAGATTTTAAAGTTATTCCAGGTGGACAATCTATCGGTGTGAAGCTGAATACGAAAGGTGTCCTTGTTGTTGGACATCATTTAATTCAAACGGAAAAAGGGAAAGTATCACCAGGTGAACTAGCAGGTGTACAAGTTGGTGATATGATTACTGCAATTAATGGAAAAACAATCGAAAGAATGAGCGATGTAGCACCATTTATTCATAGTAGTGGTGAAACAGGTGAACCGCTTCATCTTGTGTTATTGAGGGATGGGAAGCATATTCGCACAAAGCTAACGCCACAAAAAGATAGTGGGGAATCATCTTATCGCATTGGTCTATATATTCGTGATTCGGCAGCTGGTATTGGAACGATGACATTTATCGACCCAAATTCCATGAAATATGGAGCGCTTGGTCATGTTATTTCTGACAATGATACAAAAAAACCGATTCAAGTGGAAGATGGGCAAATTATGCGTTCGACAGTCACTTCGATTGAAAGAGGAAGCCATGGAAATCCCGGAGAAAAGTTAGCGAAATTCTCACCAGATCATGAAGTAATTGGGAATATTACAACAAATAGTCCATTTGGAATTTTTGGAAAGCTAAATACAAATGTGAAAAACGGGATAATGGATAAGGCGATGCCAATCGCATTATCTCATCAAGTAAAAGAAGGACCAGCAAAAATATTAACAGTAATTGATAACGATAAAGTAGAATCATTTGATGTTGACATAGTAAGTGCAGTGCCGCAAAAATTTCCAGCTACAAAAGGAATGGTTATAAAGGTTACTGATAAGCGTTTATTAGAAAAAACAGGTGGTATTGTACAAGGAATGAGCGGAAGCCCAATTGTTCAAAATGGAAAAGTGATTGGTGCAGTTACACATGTATTTGTAAATGACCCAACTTCCGGATATGGTGTGCACATTGAATGGATGTTACATGAAGCGGGAATCAATATTTATGAACAAAATAAAAAAGCAAGCTGATGTGTAAAATGTACCCTATAGGATAGACACTTAAAAAAAGGTCTATTCTATAGGGTATTTCTTGTATAATGAGAGAAAAATGAGAATCGGAGACA
>NZ_JAKUFV010000026.1:0-54415 GCF_022663595.1 Bacillus cereus group sp. BfR-BA-01360 | reverse complement strand
ACCATAACCAGCATAGATATCAGTGGAATTTAAAGAAGATGACTCCTGTTGAATACAGAAATCATCTTCTCGCGGCTGCCTAACTTTTTTTAAAATGTCCTTTATAAAGGGTACAGATTAATGAAGTGAAGACCTTTGTTTATTTATCATCCGCCAGTATGGCCATGAGCATATTGTACAATTGTATCCTCGTTAAGCGCCTTCTGTGTATCAGTTACATGGCTAGAATTAAACATAAATGTGAATGCAGCTGTAATCCCAATTAAGCTGAAAATTACTTTTCTCATTTTAAAGCCTCCTTCTCAAAGTTTTTTTCTTCGGCTTGATGGCTAAGGTAAAAATAGTCACTTGCTTTTGAACGGTTATTTTCTTGATGGAATAAAACTGCTAATTTTTTAGCGTATTCTTGTACGTACTCATGTAGGTTTTCTCTCTCAAAATAAAAGATTCCTGTTTCAATTGTCTTTTCTAATTCGTCAGCGGTAACTTTTTGATTTAATTTTTCTAAAATTAAGAAGTGATGTTCGTACTCTTCATTTTTAAGTTCTCTACAAACTTCTAATCCTTTATCTATAAGGTTAGAAGTTTCCTCTGAATCTCCTATTTTCATATGCTCTCTAGCCTTAATAAAGATTGCCTTATAATCTTTAGGGAGTTCATGTATTACTTCAGATAAGTAGCGTATTGCTAGTTCAGATAAATTTTGGCCAGCATACATTAATCCTAAGTTGTGACGAACAAACGTAATAAATTTTTCTTCACCTGATTTTTTAAATGTATTAATAGCTGTAATAAAGTGTTCTTCAGCTTCTTCAAATTGTTTTAAGTGCGTACAAGCCAAACCAATTAAATTATCACATAACGCAATAGTAGTCTCGTATCCTGCATGCTTTTTAAAAATCTCTTTTGCCTTAGTAGCTTCTTTGATAGCCGCCAATGGCTTGTAGATATGGTAATGGAAAGTGGGTAGTTTGAAATAAAATTCAGCATGTTCAACTTCATCTGGAATATGGTTTAATAGTTCCTCAGCTTTGTTGTAATGTTCTTTTGCATTTGTAAAGTTACCTGTAATATTTGAATGAATAGCTTTAAAGAAATGGTAGTAGTACGATAAAAATTGATCTGCAGGCACCTCTAATGATTCAACCTTATCAAAACTGTCTTTTCCAATGCTCAAACTATCAATCATATATTGATGACGAAAATCTAAAAGAGAATAGTATAAAAGGAGGTTTTGGTCTTCTTCAATATTGTGTATTTTTTGATCAATTTCAAGTTTTAATTTATGCGCCTTTCCAATATGTCTGGCACGAATTTCTATATACCAGTCATTTAACATTTTTGTGATTTACTCATTACCCTTTATCGAAGAAATCATTATATAATCCTCCATCCTATAGAAATCTACTAATGTTATATATTACCATTGTAGCAAAATACTCTTTGTATTTAACTATTTTATATTTATTTTTCAATAAAATTCAGAAAAACCAGTTAATTAAAGATATCTCACTTATATTTTAAAAGAAGATATCTATTTATATATCTGAGAATAGTACAATTGAGGTAAATGACCATGAATATCTAAATGTAGAAGTATTAGAAGAATTCCATCAGGGAGAGGATCATAATTTATTTACGGTAAAAGGGGAAGAAAGAGACATGCTGCAGCAGTTAGAGATAGATGGATTTAATTTTGAAGATGTTGATTGGCGATACCTTAATCTATTGGATAACGAAATTATGAGTAGTACGGATGCAATAGCCTTTCTTGTATTACATTCGGCTTGTGAACTGAAAAACGTAAGTTTTTCAGTGGCCTCTCTCATAGGTGTCTTTTTCTAATGTCATACACACTTTGCGTTGCTTGTAAATTGTTATAATTTGGAGAACTCGCATCAAATAAACCAATTAATTGTTGTTCATATAATTCAGGGCTTTCTGGTGCATTTTTTAATGCTTCTTCTTTTGCTAATTTAAATAATAGCTCTTTTTGTTCTTCAGACATCTCATCTAAAGACGGGATCTCAAAACCTTCTAAACTCTCAGAGTTAGCAAAGCTAGACTGATATACTTTTTCCTCTGATTTAACGTTTAACACATTATTATTTGGAGTAGCTGCATGTGAAACTCCTGGTAATACAGCACCCACTCATAATGTACCCGATAAAGCGACAACTGAAACCTTTTTAAAATTCATAATACGCCTCCATCTCCTGACTACACACAGATTTTCTATTTTTTTCTGTAAAACCTAATATTAGATTCGATAGAAATTAAATACAAGTCTGGTTGTCTATATGTTTTTCTGGTACAATTAACCTGTAAAGAAATGTAAACTTCACAAAGTGTAAGATTGATAAAAAAGCTGAAAAAAACAAAAGAAACCGTGAAATTTAATGAAGAAGGTAAGAAGATGGCACTAGAGCAAGTAAAACAAAATCCATTGGTTAGTGATGCTCATATAGAAGTAAACGGTAAAACAATTGTTATGGCTGTTATTTTAGGGACAGCAGTCAACAAAGAAACTGCTAAAGAAATTGGAGATAACTTTGTGCGTAATTTAGGAACATTTTCTGGAGGAAAGCCACCAGAAAAATATTACTATGGAGAAATCTTCGATAACTATGATCTACAAATTGGTGTAGGTACTGGTCCAGATAATATCATTGTTCAAGGTGCTAAAGTAACAAGCGCTAAAAAAATTACCTGGTAACCAAGTCAAAGATTGGGTATTACAGCATCAAACGGTGTTACAATGATGTTTAGCATTAGCTGGATCTGTATTAATGTTCCGTCGCAAAATATGACAAAATAGTTGTAACTGAATCTGTTATGATGGTTTCGGAAATCTTACATTTTACATAACTGGAGGAACAAACAACATGAACAAAAAAGCTTTATTTGGATTTTTAAGTACTATCATTATCGCTATTATTTGCATCAACATTTATGTAATAAAGAATAATAAAAACTCACTATTTGAATCAAATGATACTGAATATGAATTACAGGATCAAGAAGACACAAATGATGATAGCTCTTATGAAGGGATACAAAGCACCAGTGATGAAACTGATGTAGAATTACCTACAACTGATTATAAATCATCACGTGATACACACATCCCGAATGATGATTCGGCAAACTATAACATCCATGGGGAATATAAGTCTGTCGGAGAGATGACTCAAGAAGAGATTCGAGCAGAAGCTGAAGAAATGCTTAAAAATGCATTAGAAAGAGATGGAATAAAATAACAAAAATATAGATTAGATTCAACTCGACGTCCACCAGATATTGAATTTGATTGTACTCCTATTAAAACTGAAGAGGCAAGCTAATCAAAAGCAAGAGAATTGATGTTTTCATATACTCATTTCTCTTGCTTTATATTTATGGGTGGTTCTAAAAAGAAGGAATGGTTGCCGTACCCATATATACAATATTCATTTGTACATACGTCCAAAATGGACTTGTCCTATGAGTTCATTTGCGATGTAACTCGAAAGCTGCCTGCATGTGCGTTTAAATGAGTAAAAAATGGCGTATATGTAGTGAAGACGAAATGATGTTGAAATCTCCTTCTTACCGAAACAAATCATGACAATTTTTAGGGAAGGAAAGTGAATGATTACTGTCGAAGGGAGTAGAAACAGATCAAAGGTGGTGCTCTCATGCAGAAGAAAGAGGTACATACATGTTCGTATTGTGGATCGAATGATATTGGAGAAGGTGAGTTTGTTGGCTATGCTCAAATAAGAAAAAAAGAAACGATGTTCACCTCCTCTCCAGTAGACGCCTATATTTGTACAGATTGCGGAAGCGTATTGCTATTAAAAGTGCGAAACTATCAAAAGTTTAAACAAAAGCCATTATGATAAATAGAAGAGGGTAATATGTAGCATTTCTTGATAGAATGTTTTCACTTCAAATGATTTATAAAAATATGAAATGATAACAGATTCACAAGATACATATTGTTAAAAGAGGGTGTGGAAGAGCTCTCTTTTTTATTTATCCCGCTATTTTAGGGCAGTAAGAATCCTGCCTCAAGACGCAGAAAGAAGCAAGGAAGATAGGTGGGAGATGAACTGCCCGTAACAGCCCGATTGGTTAGGGCTCATAATCAGTGGGGATGAAGAAAACCTCACTGATTAAAGTTTCACTTTATTTCCAAGGGAATAATTTCAGAAAATTTAGCAAAAAACAACTTTTATTTTGTTGAATTTGATATAATGATCAAAAATGGAAGCGTTTTAATGGAGGGTGAGATACGTATGATGATGAATGTACCATTAACAATTCATTCGATGATGGAAAGGGCAGAAACATTATTTCCAAAGAAAGAAATTATTTCTCGTACACATGATAGGGTTACCACGTTAACGTATAAACAAATTGGAGAACGAACGCGAAGGCTTTCTAGTGTATTAAAGAAATTGGGAGTAAACGAAGGAGAACGAATTGGAACGTTGGCATGGAATCATCATCGACATGTGGAAGCATACTTTGCTATTCCTGGTATTGGTTCTGTATTGCACACAATTAATATTCGTTTATCTCCCCAGCATATTTCTTATATAGTCAACCATGCCGAAGATCGAATTTTACTTATTGATGAAGATTTGGTCCCGCTTGTGGAAAAGATACAAGGAGAATTATCGACTGTACAAGCATATATCATTATGACGGATAAAGAGGAAATACCAGAGACTTCATTGACGCCTGTATATCATTATGAGCACCTTCTCGCTGAAGGAAATCCGAAGCATCAATTTTTAAAAGAAATTGATGAAAATATGCCGGCTGGTATGTGCTATACTTCGGCAACAACAGGAAATCCAAAAGGTGTTGTATATACGCATCGTAGTACAGTGCTTCATT
Organism: Bacillus cereus group sp. BfR-BA-01360; assembly: GCF_022663595.1. Lineage (NCBI taxonomy): Bacteria > Bacillati > Bacillota > Bacilli > Caryophanales > Bacillaceae > Bacillus > Bacillus cereus group sp. BfR-BA-01360. Next base: position 49,528 of record NZ_JAKUFV010000026.1, on the reverse strand, counting down.
GTATGGCGCTTGGATTAGCTGATACAGCAGCGCTATCGGAAAGCGATGTGGCAATGGCGATTGTGCCGATGTTTCATGTGAATGCATGGGGATTACCATTTGCGGCAACGTGGTTTGGAACGAAGCAAGTTTTGCCTGGTCCGATGTTTACACCGAAAATTTTACTGGAAATGATTCAAAAAGAGAAAGTGACAGTAGCAGCTGGAGTACCTACAATTTGGCTTGGTGTTTTGCAAGAATTAGAGCAACATGACTATGATTTATCGAGTATGAGCCGGATTTTATGCGGGGGAGCTGCGGCACCCAAAAGTGTAATCGCAGCATTCGAACAGAAATATCACGTTCCTTTTGTACACGCGTATGGTATGACAGAAACGAGCCCACTTGTAACACTTGCAAGGTTAAAAAGTTATGAAAAAGATTTATCATATGAAGAGCAACTTGAAATAAGATCAAAACAAGGATATCTTGTGCCGGGAGTTGAAATGAAAATAGTTGGAGGAAATGGAGAAGTGAAATGGGACGGGAGTGAGATGGGAGAACTTTGCTTACGTGCACCGTGGATTGCTGCAAGTTACTATAAAGATGAGCGTACAGCGGAAGGATTTCGTGATGGGTGGTTATATACGGGGGATGTTGTAACGGTAGATGAAGAAGGATGCGTGAAAATAGTAGATCGAACAAAAGATGTGATTAAAAGCGGGGGTGAATGGATCTCATCTGTAGATTTAGAGAATGCACTTATGGCGCATGAAGCGGTGTTTGAAGCAGCAGTTGTTGCAGTTCCCCATCCTAAGTGGCAAGAGCGACCTGTTGCTTGTGTCGTACGAAAACCAAATCGTGTCGTAACGAAAGAAGAGTTATATGAATTTTTACAACCGCAATTTGCGAAGTGGTGGTTACCCGATGATATTGTATTTATGAAAGAAATCCCAAAAACATCAGTAGGGAAATTTTTAAAACAAGCATTGCGAAAAGAATTGAACAAGAAATAAATGTATGTTATCGGTACTTGAACTGGGACTTCGATGTGAGATACCGAGTATGACAATTTATTTAAAAAACAGAATACTAGCAAAAAATCCATAAACAGAAAAGGATAGCGACGTACTATCCTTTTTCAATGGTGTATTAAATGGTTTCCTTCAATGCTTGAACAAGTTGCTGTAAAAATTGTTCGCCTGAAATGAGGGCTTTTCCGCCACCGCGAGCACTTTTCGGATTTCCGCCACCTTTTCCTTCAATCGTAGGGAGAGCGTCTTTTAACATATTGTTCATACTTATATTGATAGATTTCCCGCAGGCAAGTATACATTGTAATTTATCCTCATTTTCAGTGACAAAGTATGTAATTGTATTTTCGTTTTGTTCTGTAATAATGGCTGATAATTTGGCAATTTCCTGCATAGAACGATTGCTGAAAGCTTTCGAAATGAGCATGCCAACATGTGTATCAGCTGCTTCTTGCAATAGATCATTTGCTTCTATAACAAGTAACTTTTCACGCATCACTTGTAATTCTTTTTCACTCTCTTTTTGAGAGGTAATGAGCTGATGTACTTTACGTGGAATATCATTTTCACCACTGTTTAATTGTTTGGAAACCTCTTTTATTATTTGTTGCTGATGTCCCATTAATTTTATAGCTCGCCAGCCTGCAATAAAACTTAAGCGAATGCCACCTTTGTTACGTTCCCAGCCAATAATATGAATGGGTCCAACTTCTCCCGTATATTTCGGATGTGTTCCGCCGCAGCCGTTATAGTCAAAGTTTTCAATGATGACAACGCGTATATTTTCATAGAGCAATGGTTCTTTTCTAAGAGGTAATTGTTTTGCTTCTTCTAAATTCATCCATTTAATATGGATAGGATGATTTTCTAAGACAATTTGATTTGCAATACGGAGCGCTTCAGTAGCTGTTTCCGCAGAAAGGGTTGGCGTGTCTAAATCAATTGTAACCGTTTCTGCCCCCAGGTGAAAGCCAATTGTAGGGATATTAAAATGATCCCAAAATGCAGCTGATAAAATGTGCTGAGCTGCATGCTGTTGCATATGATCGAATCGGCGGTTCCAATCAATTTTTCCAATTACTTCTACTTCATGTAATTCTTCAGATATGAAGTGGCGGATTTCTCCGTTGATTTCCTCTACATTTGTCACAGAGACATTATTTAATGTACCTATATCATGAGGTTGCCCGCCACCAGTTGGATAAAAAGCCGTTTCAGTTAAAGTAACATAGCGATTTCCTTCATGATCCACCTCTTGCTTTCTTATTTTTGCTGCGAAAGATTGTTGATAAGGATCGCTGTAATATAATTTTTGTTCCAATGTAATACCCCTTTCGTATTCATTAATTTCATTGTAAAGCAATCCGAATAAGTTTCCTAATATTTCAGAAGAAAAAACATTTTTTAGAATTTTCTTGCTATAATAAGAAAAAGAGTATACGGAGGTGGATGGCATGTTGTATGACGATGGCGTAGATAAATTGATTCGTCTCAATACAAATATATCTGAACTATATAGAGAATTACATGAAATGACCCGTACGTTAGCAGAGTGTAATCGAGGAAGTGTCACGTTTGATAGATTGTATGTGAAGGAATTGTTGTGGAAAAAGGAAGATATAGTAACTATGTATGATCGACTTCTCGTCCAGCTTTGTATTAATGAATGTTTCGACTTAAAAAGCGTGATTACTGGTGAATATAAATATACTTATGAAGAAGTAGAACATGCTGTTACTGAATTTAATGAAAAATATAATATGAATATTTTGATTCAAGAAGTTTGTAAAGAATTGCAGTTTACATATGGAGTAGATATGGATATAACGAGAGCAGCTCGAGTGTAGAGAGAGTTATCATAAAAAATGAGGAAAGAAAGTCGCTGTTTGTGTTCTTTTCTCATTTTTTTAACAATAAAGGAAGAGTTATTTTGGTATTTGTGTTGCTTTGAAATAAAGTTTAATTACAATGTATCAAATATTTTAGCCCATATTCTTTAAGTCCTCCATACTAATAAGAATATAGAAAAATACGTCTATTTAGCGTTGACCCTTGTTATGTAGATTCTGTTAAGATATATTCCCTATCCTGTCCTTAGCGTATTTTCTTTAAAAAGTTCACATTATGTACAAAAAATAAAAGGTGTTTTCATGAGATAATATAAGTTGTATGATAATGCGAATTTTAAAGATGGTGGGGATGGTAAAATATGACGACATGGTTTATCGTGATGTTGGTTGTGTTTGCTGCTTTTAAAGTAGTAGTGGCGAGTATTCCAACATCTGTTGTGGAGTCTTTAATCAGTAAGTTTGAATTGCATCCGCAACTTAGTGAAGACGTTACAAGTATAACTCTAGATGGGAAACAGATAGAAGGAGAAGAGAAGAAGTGCATCATTCAAGAGTTTAATGAAGCAATCTTTTTAGAGAAGTATTATTTTCCTCCAAGTGCAGAGGGAACACCATTAATGATTCAAACAAAGACAGGAAAAACAAATGTTACATTTTTCATCTATCGTTATGATGATCATATTGATGTAATTAAACAATATAAGAAAAAAGTAGTAGGGTATAGCTTGCGTTCGAAAAAACTTCAGAATCCTGCGATGTTAGTAACGGAAGGTGCGATATAAAGTGAGACTTTAATCAGTGGGAATTTTCTTCATTCCCTGCTGATTATGAGCCTTTACGAATCGGGATTGCTACAAACAGTACTACGTCCAATTCACTTCTCTTTTTCTCTCCGAATAGCCTTACTTGCCCAAAAATAGCAAGATAAAAAAGGATTCCTTATGTTTTAGGAATCCTTTTTTATCTTGCTTTCTAGGAAAATCATGATGATATAGTATAGGGAACACATCTCTGTAAGAAGGTTCAATATTCATTGGAAAAAAGAACTTTTTTTTCATGTGGATTTGCGATTTCATTTTTAGATATATGAATGGAAAGAAAACCATTCTCTATACAAGCTATCATTTTTTTGTAAACGATACTGGCCGGTAAAAAAATCGTTCTTTGTAAGGGAACATTTTTTTTGAAAATACAAATGTTTAGGCCTGTCTCCATCTTTTTTATAAATACATTTTGTTCTGTCACATTTGGTACATCTGTTTCTAAAATGTATTCTTGCTCTGTTTCACAAAGATCAATATGAATATAATTTGGAAAATTACAGTTGAGGTAGGAACCAGAGCAAAACTGATCCATCCATTCTTCAAAACCATCAACACGAAAAAGACAATTCTTCTTTTTCTTGCTCATGACCAATACCCTCCATAACGTCTCAATTCATACTATGATATGCATGAATAAAAGAGAGGTGAAAGGTAACATGGAACGTTTCCCACTATCTTTACATAAACTTCTAATGAAGAGTTTCTATGTTTTTGCCCAAGCAAAAATATCTATTTTTTTCTTTGATCAGGAAGCCTTTTCGCCATATTTAAAATAAAGTGAAACTTTCATCAGTGTGGCGAGAGTTCCTCACTGATAGAAGTTTCACTGCAATAAGATTATCGATTATATAAATATTTGTTACATATCATGATGTGCGTGATGTTTTTGTCTTGAGTGATTTCGATTTTTCACTTTATGTGACCCGCTTAAAGGTTCAGGTTGTCCAGATGGTTGTCCTTTTTTTGAATTTTGACGAATAGACTTACTATTGTTTTTTTCCACGGTTCGTTCACCTCCTTTTCTATTTAGAATAAGAGAACTTTACGAATTTATACGAGAATGTTTTTAAGAAAAAGGGTAAAGATAAGTGGGACGAACTATATGTAGAAAGGAGAAAAGCTATGCCATATCATAAGGACAAACAACAAGCTTTTCAAGCAGCGCAACAAGGGGTTGTACAAGCGGAACATATATTCAATAATATTGTGAAAAATGACCCGAATTATGGTCATGATTTAAAACAACTTCATCAAGAAGTACAAGAAGCATATGAACAAATTCAAAATGCGCTTGAAGTAGCGTCTGAAACGCAGCGTCCACAACTTAAACAATATGAAAGTCATTTGCAAAATATTATGCGAGAAGTGGATCAGTTAGAGAAGTGAAGAGGTTGTTGTCGTTTCAGCAACCTCTCTATTAGGAACACATATGTTCAGACGAAAAACTGCCAATATTATTATTTGTTTTATTAGTTTTATACATATATGTCAAGTGGACGAAGTACAAGCAAGTTTGTTATTAAGAAAAGAGTTGGAACCTACTGGCTATGTAACGTGGGAAGTTCCAAATAAAGAGAAGATTATCGCTATTACATTTGATGATGGACCAGATCCGATATATACGCCGCAAGTATTACAATTACTGCGTCAATACAAAGCGGAAGCAACTTTTTTTATGATTGGATTTCGAATTCAACGAAACCCTTATTTAGTGAAGCAAGTATTAAAAGAAGGACATGAAATTGGTAATCATACAATGAATCACTTATACGCAAAAAGAACGCAGAGTGAAAAAGTAAAAAATGATATTTTAGAGGGAAAGAAGTACTTAGCGAAGTGGATAAAAGAACCTCTCCTCTTTCGTCCACCTGGTGGGGAAATAAATGATACCGTCTTTACTACCGCAAAAGAAGCAGGATATCAAATTGTATTATGGTCATGGCATCAAGATCCGCGTGATTGGGCGAATCCAGGTACCGCATCTATTGTGAACCATGTTTTGAAAAATGCGAAGAGTGGAGATATTGTCCTGTTACATGATGGGGGGAGTGACCGTAGCCAAACAATAGAAGCGCTGGCGAAGATCTTACCAGAGCTTCAACAAAGAGGATATCGCTTTGTGAAGGTATCGGAACTATTGCGTTATAAGCATTAAAAAGCTCCCAAAAGGATTATCTTTTGGGAGTTTTCGTTACTGATTTTTTTTCCTCTTTTTATTATTTTGACGCTGAGCAGCTGTTAATGGTTCATTTGCGAATTCTTCGTTATAACCAGTACCTTGTCCTTGAGCAGAAGCGGCGTTCATTCCTGGAATAATATGATTGGCTTTTCGTTTACCCATTTCGTTTCACCCCTAATCGTATTTGTACATATAGTAATGAGTCATAAAGCAAAGTATGAAACAAAAAGCTTTGCTTTGTAATTATAGTATTCATAAGGAGAACGAACACTATTCAAATTTCATGAGATAAAGAAAACTTATAAAAAACTATAAGTTTCTTATTATTTACTTATTTAGAAAGTTGTAATAAGATATTATCGTAAGGTATTGAAAAGTTCGTCTACATTTTATATTCAGACAACTTAGTCATGTTTAACAGGGGGGAAACATAATGGTCAAACATAATCCATTTCAATCTCGTGCAACATTTGAAGTAGATGGGAAAACGTATCATTATTATCAATTGAAAGCGCTTGAAAATGCAGGGGTGGGTAATGTATCACAATTACCTTATTCAATTAAAGTTTTGCTTGAATCTGTACTTCGTCAAGTTGATGGACGCGTTATCACGGAAGAGCATGTTACAAACTTAGCGAAATGGGGAACACAAGATGTGAAAGATATCGATGTTCCATTTAAGCCATCTCGTGTAATCTTACAAGACTTCACAGGTGTACCTGCTGTTGTAGATTTAGCTTCACTTCGTAAAGCAATGGCAGATATGGGTGGGGATCCTGATAAAATTAACCCTGAAATTACTGTAGATCTTGTTATTGACCACTCAGTACAGGTTGATAGAGCGGGTACGGCAGACGCGCTTGAATTCAACATGGATTTAGAGTTTAAACGTAATGAAGAACGTTATAAATTTTTAAACTGGGCACAAAAATCATTTGATAATTACCGTGCTGTTCCACCAGCAACAGGTATTGTACACCAAGTAAACCTTGAATATTTAGCACCGGTTGTGCACGCGGTGACAAATGCTGAAGGCGAATTAGTTGCATACCCTGATTCATTAGTAGGAACAGATTCTCATACAACAATGATCAATGGTATCGGTGTTCTTGGATGGGGCGTTGGTGGTATTGAAGCGGAAGCAGGAATGCTTGGACAACCATCATACTTTCCAGTACCAGAAGTAATCGGTGTCAAATTAACTGGAACACTTCCAAGTGGTACAACAGCGACAGACATCGCGTTAAAAGTAACACAAGTGTTACGTCAAAAAGGTGTAGTTGGAAAATTTGTTGAGTTCTTTGGTAGCGGATTAAAGAGCATGCCGCTAGCTGACCGTGCAACAATTTCAAATATGGCACCGGAATATGGAGCGACGTGTGGTTTCTTCCCAATCGATGAAATTTCATTAGATTATTTACGTCTAACAGGAAGAAATGAAGAACAAGTTCGTCTTGTAGAAGAGTATTGTAAAGCAAATGGTTTATTCTATACAGCGGATAGTCAAGATCCAATTTATACAGACCTTGTTGAAATCGATTTAAGTAAAATTGAAACAAACCTTTCTGGTCCGAAACGTCCGCAAGATTTAATTCCACTTTCAAATATGAAAGAAGAGTTCCGTAAAGCTGTTGTAGCGCCAGTCGGAACACAAGGACTTGGATTTACAGAGCAAGAATTTGATAAAGAAGTGAAAGTTGAATTAAATGATCAAGAAGTAACGATGAAAACAGGTGCGATTGCAATCGCTGCAATTACAAGCTGTACAAATACATCTAACCCATATGTATTAGTTGGCGCTGGTTTAGTTGCGAAGAAAGCAGTTGAAAAAGGTATGAAAGTACCTGGTTATGTAAAAACATCATTAGCACCAGGATCTAAAGTTGTTACAGAATACTTAGATAAATCTGGTTTAACAGATTATCTAAATCAATTAGGTTTCCAAACAGTTGGTTATGGTTGTACGACATGTATCGGTAACTCTGGACCATTAGCGCCAGAATTAGAAGAAGCTATTGCAGCAAATGACTTATTAGTAACATCTGTCTTATCAGGTAACCGTAACTTTGAAGGCCGTATTCATCCACTTGTAAAAGCAAACTATCTAGCATCACCACCACTTGTTGTGGCATATGCGCTTGCAGGTACAGTTGATATTGACCTGAAGAAGGATGCGATTGGTAAAGATGCAAGTGGTAACCCTGTTTACTTCAATGATATTTGGCCGTCGGCAAAAGAAATTGAAGAAGTGGTAAAAAGTGTTGTTACATCTGAACTGTTCAAGAAAGAATATGCCCAAGTATTTAATAGCAATGAACGTTGGAATGAAATTCAAACTTCAAATGAAGCATTATATACTTGGGATGAAAATTCAACATATATTCAAAACCCGCCATTCTTTGAAGGGCTATCTAAAGAACCAGGTGAAGTTGAAACATTATCAGGTTTACGTGTAATCGGTAAATTTGGAGATTCCGTAACAACAGACCATATTTCACCAGCAGGTTCAATTGGTAAATATACACCAGCAGGACGTTATTTGTTAGAAAATGGCGTACAGCCAGTTGACTTTAACTCGTATGGTTCTCGTCGTGGTAACCATGAAGTTATGATGCGTGGTACATTTGCAAACATTCGTATTAAAAACCAAATTGCACCAGGAACAGAAGGCGGTTATACAACATATTGGCCAACTGGTGAAGTAACATCTATCTATGATGCTGCGATGAAATATAAAGAAGACGGAACGGGTCTTTTAGTTATTGCTGGTAAAGATTATGGTATGGGAAGCTCTCGTGACTGGGCTGCGAAAGGTACAAATCTTTTAGGCATTAAAGCAGTAATTGCAGAAAGCTTCGAACGTATTCACCGCAGTAACTTAGTCTTAATGGGGGTACTACCACTGCAATTCAAAGAAGGCGAAAGTGCTGAAACTTTAGGTCTTGTTGGTAATGAATCATTTGAAATTCAAATCGACAAAACAGTAAAACCACGTGACATTGTAAAAGTAGTGGCGATTGACCCAGACGGAAATGAAAAACAATTTGAAGTAGTAGCACGTTTTGATAGTGAAGTTGAAATTGACTACTACCGTCACGGTGGTATTCTACAAATGGTTCTTCGTGAAAAATTAGAAGAATCTAAGGTGTCAAACTAAGAAAAAATAGAATTTATATTTGTGAAACAGGGGCATAAATGTTGCCCCTGTTTTGCTTTATTCAAATGAATTTTTTCTTGTAAAACAAAACTATTTTCTGAAATTTGCGTCATATTAATGGTGGGCATGTTATGTAGTGGAGCATCGTGTGTTGTAGAGACCGGAACCTCTTTTTCTCTATCAAAAAATATAAGAACGAAAATGAGACAAATGAAACAAATACGCATATAGCGTAGTTCTTTTTACTAATTGGATGTTCTCCCAGACTATATCCATCCTTTCTTATTTTTACAAACTAGGGGGTATTGTCGTTGTATAAAAAGTGAGGATACCAAGTGCAGTGGATAAAAGAAATGATACTAAAGCGGTATAAAGACAAATGCGACCAACCTTCCGTTTTTCAAGGCTTTTACTGAAAAAAGATAGATGATCCTGATAGGAAAAAAGAGAAAGCTGAGAATATATAAAACTATTTTTTCTAAAGGGTACATGAAAATCATCCTTTCTTACGCTTTTATCGAGAAACAATAAAAATATATTGATAATTGATAATAAATTAGTTATGTTTAAGATGGGAGGGATGGAAATGAAAAGTGAAAAAATCTATCGTATATTGCAATTTTTTACGACATTAGCAATTCTATATATGACTTTTATTAGCGTCTTTTTGGCGTTTGGTATTTTTGTTAAACCGAAATGGTTTACAATGTCACCTGGTTTAGGGGGATTAGCAATTGAAGCGAGAAATTTTCAACTTCCTTTATGGATTGCTATCTTTATGTTAATTATGATGGGGCTGAATATTTTCTTACTTTGTCAAATAAGAGCTTTTTTCCGTAATTTAGTTCGCAATCAATTTTTTATTATAGAAAATGCGCATTATATGAGAAACGTTGGTTTTATTTTCCTCATTTTGTGCGTGCTAGAAAATATTCATCATAATGAGATTTCTAAAATGATGTTTTTATTTTTTAAGCAAGAACCGGAAGGAGTCATCAATAAACTTATTACAAAACAGTATTTTATCTTTCCAAAAGAAAGTTGGGTAACAAGCTTAGAAAATGGTCAATTACTGTATTCGCTGCATCTTAATATGGGATTGTTCTTTGCTGGAATTGCACTCCTTTTATTGAGTAAAATTTTTAAATATGCTGTTCAAATCGCAGAAGAAAACAAACTAACGGTTTAGGATTTTTAAAATGATACGAGTAAATTTAGATGTTGTGATGGCAAAAAGAAAAATAACACTTGGCGAATTAGCGAAAAGAGTCGGAATCACGAATAGTAACTTATCCATATTAAAAACGGAAAAAGCAAAAGCTATTCGCTTTTCCACATTAGAAGCTCTTTGCAAGGAGTTGCAATGCCAACCTGGTGATATATTAGAATACATTGAAAAGGAATAAAGTTGAACCGTATTAAAACAGTCGTTTATCCCGCTATTTTAGGGCAGCCCGATTGGTGAGAGCTCATAATCAGTGGGGGATGAAGAAAACCCCCACTGATTAAAGTTTCACTTTATTTGAAAGACTGTTTTTCGTCTTATATAAAAGGAAAAACAAAAAAGAATGAGAATAAGAAAATATAGGAACGTGAATAAACATAATGTGTTCATAGAAGGTGAAATGTTTATAATAAATTTCATTTTCAAAATATATATTCCTATTATAGGATAAAAAGGAAAAAATTCATAATGTTATTGTGATTATCGTTTGTTTCAAGGGGAATATTTCTAAGTTTGTCCGTGTAAGCTAAATATAAATAAAATCTTTGGTTGAAATGGATCTATAACGAGAGAATGATAAGGATGATGTATATGTGGCGAAAGATTATTATTGGTGCTGTATTACTTTGCTTAGCGAGTTATGCTTTGTATGAGCAGTTTAAACCGAATGAAAAGCAAGTAAGTAAAGGGCAAGTAAAGAGCGAAACAACAATGAAAGATATGGTCGCTCAAAATGGAATTGAAGTTGGGAAGGCTGCGCCTCATTTTGAATTGGCGAAGTTAGATGGTACGAAGGTAAAATTATCAGATTTAAAAGGAAAGAAAGTAATTGTGAATTTCTGGGCAACATGGTGCGGTCCTTGTCAGCAGGAGATGCCAGATATGGAAGCTTTTTATAAGAAGCATAAGGAAGATATAGAAATTCTTGCAGTAAATTATACAGTTTCAGAACTAGCGAATGGGACGGAGAAGGTTAGACAGTTTGCAGAGGAAAAAGGTGTTACATTTCCCATTTTACTGGATACAGATATAAGTGTTACGACGAGATATAAAGTTATCACAATTCCAACTTCTTATTTTATAAATACAAAAGGTATCATACAAGATAAATTTATTGGGCCAATGACACAAAAAGAGATGGAGAAACGTGTTGCGAAATTAAAATAGTGAAAAAGACAGAATTGATATCAGATCGGTTCTGTCTTTTCTTTTTCAAGAAAAGATTTGTTCATGATATGATATAGGAAATAAAAATAATCAGTAAGGGGAGTATGTTGTGGGATATGTATCTTTACCAGCAAATTATGTTGTAATTGATTTTGAGACGACAGGTTTTCACCCATATAACGATCGGATCATTCAAGTAGCCGCAGTTCGATATCGCAATCATGAATTAGCAGACCAATTTGTTTCATTCGTAAATCCAGAAAGATCGATACCGAGTCGAATCACAAGCTTAACAGGAATTACGAACTATCGTGTTTCAGATGCACCAACTGTTCAAGAAGTGTTACCGTTATTTTTAGCGTTTTTAGGTAACGATACAATTGTTGCCCACAACGCCTCTTTTGATATGCGTTTTTTAAAAAGTAATATGAGCAGATTTCAATTAGGAGAGCCGAACAATAAGGTGATTGACACAGTACTTTTAGCTAAAAAATATATGAAACACGCTCCAAACTTTAAGCTGGAAACATTAAAAAGAATGCTGGGTATACGATTAAGTTCCCATAATGCACTGGATGATTGTATAACATGTGCAGCCGTTTATCAACAGTGTGCAAATATGCAAGGGGACGGGCGAAAGAGTCTGAAAAAAGAAGTAATGGAAGAAGAGACTGTATATACGCTCATAAAAGAAATGCTAATAAAGAATAATCGTACAGTAGAGTATATTCGTTATGTAAGTACCGGTAATTATTTAGATATAAAAGCTTTTCAGTTAATTGCGAGAATGAAAGTGAAAGGGCGAAAAAAATATGTATTAACAGAAAAAACAGAACGAGAAATACAAGCAATCTGCGCGGATTTAAAATGTGAACCAGCTTTAAAAAATGAATTAGGTATAACGAGAATTATGGTTGAAAGTTTAGAGGATGTCATGAAATTAGAAAGTTATATTTTAGCTCGGTATGATTTCCTACTACAAGCTGCACAGGAGTACAATGAAATATAAGTAGATACAAAAAATCCATTCCGAGAATGGCTTTTTTGTATTATAAACTTTTCTGCGCTAAAACAAAAAATTTTCTTGCAAATCTGATTAAAGAGATTTCGGTTTGTTCATACTATTAGCAAGAATGAGTAGGAGAAAGGATGAACAACATGAGAAGAAATCGCCGGAAAACATTTGAAGAACTTGTAAGGGAAAATAAGCGGCAACTATTAAGCGATCGTGATGCAATTGATCGGATTGAAGAAAAGATTGAGAAGCGTTATGAGATGGAACTTTTTAAGCAGGCTGAATAATTCTTATTACTCGTATGATACTAGTAATAAGGAGGCGATAGTTATGGGTAATCCAAAAAAGAATTCGAAAGATTTTGTACCGAACCATATCGGAACGCAATCGAAAAAAGCTGGTGGAAATAAAGGGAAACAAATGCAGGACACGACTGGTAAACAACCGATTGTGGATAATGGTTAAAGAAAAAGGAGGATGTTTTCATTCTCCTTTTTCTTTATGTATATATTTCATGTTATATAGGAACAACTAATAGAGTATGTATACTTTACTAGGAGGGAAGAAATATGTCAAATCAATATCAACCAAATCCAGATGATCGCAGCGATAATGCGGAAAAGTTACAGGAAACGTTGCAAAATACGATTGATAATTTTAATGAAGCAAAAGAAACAGCAGAACTTTCTAGTGAAAAGGATCGCGCTGTTATTGAGGCGAAAAACGAGAGACGTTTAGAAAGTATAGAATTCTTGAAAAATGAAATAAAAGACGAATCTTAAACAATGAAAAAGGCTGACAAAAGTCAGTCTTTTTTAGTGATGGTGAAGTTCTCCACTAATAAGCGCCAATTTTGCGGAAAAGGTAGACCGATTTTCCAATAGCTAATACCGCGTATACCTAGTTCTTTTATTAGATTGAATTTACTTTGAATAGAGCGAGCGTCCTCAAACCATACTTCATGTTGCACACCGTTTTCGTTAAAGTAATTGAAATGAGGTGCTTGTGCAGTGAAATCATATCGAATCGGTACATTGTATTTACGTGCAAGAGAAACCGCAGCGATAGAGCTCACTGCTTTAGCAGGAGGATTGCCTTCTTGAAATGGAAGGGGCCAGTCAAAGCCATATAGATTTTGTCCCATCATAATTTTATGAGGGGGCATTTGTGATTTGGCGTATTGGATGACTTGTCTGACAGGGCCAATAGGAGAAATGGCCATTGGTGGTCCTCCTTGCCATCCCCAGTCATAGGTCATAATGACGACAAAATCAACAATTTCTCCTTGTGCCTTATAATCATGCGCCTCGAAAAACTTTCCTTTTTGTTCTGAACTTGTTTTTGGGACAAGTGTCGTACTCAACGTATATCCTTCAGGTAATCGTGTTTTGACGTTTCGTAAAAAACGATTATATGCTTCTCGGTCTTCTGGAGCGACATTTTCAAAATCAAAGTGAATGTCGCGCATGCCATATTTTTCAGCTGTTTGAAGAATATTTGTAATAAACCTATTTTGAATTGTAGCACTTCTTAAAAAGATAGATGCTAATTCCGAACTGAAATTTCCATTTTCGATATTTGTAATGACGAGCATGGGAATTGTTTGGCCTTGTCTAGCAAGTTCAGCAATTCTAGCCGTTTCCGTCGGTTCTTTTAAGGTTCCATCTCTCTGTGGTTCAAAACTAAAATAAGCTAAGTATGTTAAATATGGGATAACAGCTCGCGTAGCATTCACTAGGCTTTCTTTAATCGGGATTGTCGATGGTTGTAAATAGGCAATAGATTCTACTGCTCGTTTGGAGCCTTTCGGTACATATAGTTGTTGTCCGACATGTAAAATAGATTTTAATGATAGATTATTTACTTTTGCTAAGCTGGCAAGGGGGACATTATACGTTTGTGAAATTTTATAAAGGCTGTCTCCTGGCTGGACATAATAATTATTTCCTTTCGTATTTACAATAAGTGCCTGGCCGACAACGAGTGTCTCGGCAGGGTTCAATCCATTATCTTTTACAATTTCTTCAGGTGTCGTTCCATATTTCATGGCTAAGCTATATACGCTATCGCCGCTACGAACAGTTACAATTTGAATCATATACGTGCTCCTTTCGGTGAAAGATCCATCGTTTTTATTTTATTTTTGATTCTCCTGTATTATGATTAAATGTATGTGAGGAAACAGAAGTGAGAAGGAGATAGAGATATGTTTGTAGCTGAACAAGAAATTGAGATTCGCTATGCGGAAACTGATCAAATGGGTGTTGTGTATCATTCTAATTATTTAGTATGGCTAGAGTTAGGGCGTACGAAATTAATACAAGATTTAGGATTCTCATATGTTGAAATGGAGAAAGACGGGATTATTTCTCCTGTCTTAGACTTACAAATTTCATATCGTAAAGCAATGCGTTATGGAGAAAAAGCAATTGTAAAAACATGGGTTGATTCTGTAAGTCCGCTCCGTGTTATATATGGGTATGAAATTTATAACGGTGATGGAGATCTTTGCATTACAGCAACAACAACAAATATTTGTGTTAAGAAAGAGGGGTTTCGACCAGTATCCCTTAAGAAACTATATCCAGAGTGGTATGCAAAATATGAAGAAATTAAGAGAAAATAAAAAACGTGGCATTTGCCACGCTTTTTTTTATTTCTCGTAATGAAATTGTGGAAAGGCATCGTCTTTGTTAAAAGTAACGGATAAATTATGACCATCAAAGTACCATTCATCATCACTTTCAATAAAGAATGTAATTCCTTCTTCTTGAATTTCAACAGCAGGTTGTGCCGGCTCGTCTTTACGTATACCTAAAGAAAGCCCTTTTTGCACTGTACTACAACCACCGTATTGTACGAAAAAGCGAATTGTATCGCCAGATTGTAAGTTTAATTCTTCTTTGTACCAAGTTGCAGCTTCTTTTGTTACAGAAAGATTCATATATAGTTCCTCCAAATAATATGGGTTTTATATTAGTATAAAAAATAACGCAAAAAGACGCTATTAATATGCTTTGCGTTTTCTTTTTGCGTTATGTGGGTTATCATCTTACTTTTGTTTCTTTGTAAAATTTGCCTTTGGTTCAGTTTTATTTATAATTCGTCCAATATTTGCACGATGTCTATAAATTACCATACCAGCTAATAAACACATTGCAACAATAAAGATTTTATCCCCATTCACAATTGATGCGATAACAGCTGCGATTGCTGTCACCATAGAAGAAAGAGATACATATCTCGTTGTAAATAGAAGGGTGAAAAAGACAACAGCTAATATTGCAAAAATAATGGGTGCATAACATAATAGTACCCCAGCAGAAGTGGCAACTGCTTTTCCACCACGAAATCTTGCGAAAATTGGATATACATGTCCAAGAACAGCGGCTAATCCAAACAAAAGTGGATGGATATCTAAGCTGAAAATAAGCGGTAAGCCTGTTGCTAATGTCCCTTTTAAAATGTCGGCAATTGTAACGATAAAACCGGCTTTTTTCCCTAATGTACGAAATGTATTCGTTCCTCCTAAATTTCCGCTGCCATGCTCGCGAATGTCGATTCCATAACCAATCTTTCCAACTACAAGTGCAAATGGAATCGAACCAAGTAGATAGGCCACGATTAATAAAAGGTATGTAATAAACATAAGTTCAGTCTCCTTTATTCAAATGTGTTGATAAAGGGTAAAAAGAGTTTTTCCCGTATATTGTACCATACATTTGTAAAGAGCACATTTCTTTTTTGTAAAATGATTCGTCAATGTTTCTTAAAAAACTTTCACAGGAATGTTACATTTCTCGCAGAATCATCCGAACTATATGTTGTATCATTTAGTTAGATTGGTAACAAGATATAGTTGGAGGGTTCGGTAATGATAACAAAAAGTATACGTGAAGAAGAACTTATGAAGGTTTTTGAAACAATTGTCCATGGTCATGAACAGGATTTAATGCAAGAAAATGCAAATGTCGATGGCCGATCTCCGATGGGGATGATGGGAACATTGGCTTCAGAGAGTGCAAAATATTATGCAGTAGAAACGTTATTATCTGATCAAGTGAGAAAAGCGATTAAGCAAAATATATTATATCCACATGATTTAGATTTTTATGTGACAGGTACGACAACATGTTCACAAATTCCATTAGCACAAATGTTGGAGAATGGATTTCATACAGGACACGGTCATATGAGAGAACCGCAAGATATAAAAAGTGCATTGGCGCTTGCTTCGATTATTTTTCAGGCTAATCAAAATATGCAGCATGGTGGACAATCGTTTGCGCTATTTGATGTTGATTTAGCGCCGTATGTAAAAAAAACATTTGAAAGAAATAAAAAACGATTAGAAAAATATCCATTACAAGCGGAACAAATAGAAGAGTTTGCATGGAAAGAAACAGAAAATGATACGTACCAAGCATGTGAAGCGTTTATTCATAATTCCAATAGTATGCATAGCCGAGGTGGTGGACAAGTACCGTTTATTTCTATTAATTACGGAACAGACACATCAAAAGAAGGAAGACTATTAATTAAACAATTGTTACGGGCAACGCAAGCGGGCTTAGGGGCAGGAGAAACACCCATTTTTCCTATTCAAATTTTTAAATTAAAAAAAGGTGTGAATTTTGAAGAGAGTGATCCGAACTATGATTTATTTGAATTAGCGTTAGAAACGACAGCAGAGCGATTATTTCCGAATTTCTCATTTTTAGATGCACCGTTTAATGCTGCTTATTATGATGGAAGTCATGAAAGTGAAGCGTGTTATATGGGGTGTAGAACTCGTGTGATGGCTAACATTCATGGGGAGGAAAATGCAATTGGAAGAGGAAATCTCTCTTTTACATCTATCAATTTAGTGAAATTAGCATTGATTAGTGGATCAAAAGAAGCTTTTTTTGAGGTATTACAGTATTATCTAGATCTTGGTGTTCGTCAACTGCTAGAAAGATTTGCTTACCAATGTACAAAAAAAGCAAGAGATTTTCAATTTTTATATTCACAAGGCGTATGGCGTGGGGGAGAGAAGTTACAACCTGAAGATTCTGTAGCTGAAATCTTAAAACAAGGTACGCTTAGCATCGGTTTTATTGGTCTTGCGGAATGTTTAGTTGCTTTAACTGGTAAACACCATGGAGAAGATGAAGGTACTTGGCAACTTGGGTATGAAATCGTTCGGTTTATGAGACAGAAAATGGACGAGGCAACAGAGAAATACAATTTGAATTTTTCGTTAATCGCAACGCCGGCCGAAGGACTTTCTGGAAAATTCGTGAAAAAGGATCGAGAAGAGTTCGGGAGTATAAATGGGGTAACCGATCGTAATTACTATACAAATTCATTTCATATTCCGGTGTATTACCCTATTCAAGCTGTGAAAAAAATTCGATTAGAGGGGCCTTTTCATGCACTGTGTAACGGGGGGCATATTACGTATATTGAATTAGATGGTGCTGCTGTTCATAATGTAAAAGCATTAAAACAAATTGTACAAGCGATGTCGCAGTATGGAGTAGGATACGGATCAATCAATCATCCTGTGGACCGTTGTAAGTGCTGTGGTTATCGTGGTGTAATTGAAAATGAGTGTCCAAGTTGTGGGAACGAAAATGAACATGAAATCGAAAGAATTCGTCGTATTACTGGGTATTTAGTAGGAGATATGTCGAAGTGGAATAGCGCAAAGCGTAGGGAAGAAGCGGATCGGGTGAAGCATAAATGAGAGTAATGAACATGATTCATGATAGTGTAGTAGATGGAGAAGGATTGCGGACAGTCGTGTTTTTTGCGGGCTGTCCGCATCGTTGTGTTGGTTGTCATAATCCTCAGTCTTGGAATATTTGTAATGGGACAGAAATGACCGCAGAAGAAATTATAAAAGAGATTGTCAAAAATCCGCTTACTGATGTAACATTTTCAGGTGGAGATCCATTCCTTCAAGCTGCAGAAGTAAAAAAAGTAGCAAAAGGGGTAAAGGATTTAGGGAAAAATTTATGGATTTACACAGGTTATACATTAGAAGAGATACAGAACTCTCAAAATAATGATATGATAGAATTGTTACAGTATGGGGATGTTCTGGTCGATGGGAGGTTTCAACTCGATAAAAGAGATTTAACACTTCCATTTCGCGGAAGCTCCAATCAACGTATTATTCGATTGAAAGAGTAAAAAGGCGGGATAAGTCAGATGAATAAAACGGTATTACTTGTTGAAGATGAAAGAAGACTACGCGAAATTGTGAGCGATTATTTCCGTAATGAAGGCTTTGAAGTAATCGAAGCAGAGGACGGGAAACAAGCGTTAGAATTATTTGCTGAACATACAATTGATTTAATTATGTTAGACATTATGTTGCCAGAAATTGATGGATGGTCCGTTTGTCGTCGTATTCGTAAAGAATCAGCGGTACCGATTATTATGCTAACAGCGCGCTCTGATGAAGATGATACATTGCTAGGATTTGAGTTAGGTGCAGATGAGTATGTAACAAAACCATTCAGTCCGAAAGTGTTAGTAGCGCGTGCAAAAACATTATTAAAACGAGCAGATGGAGCGGTAGGTGTTGCCGAAGATAATGTGCTATCTGCAGCTGGAATTGATGTCAATCGACTTTCGAGAACAGTATTTGTAGATGGAAAGGAAATTATATTAACGCATAAGGAATTTGAACTTCTTGTGTATTTAATGGAAAACAAAGGAATTGTATTATCACGTCAACATTTATTAGATCAGCTGTGGGGATACGATTATTATGGTGATGATCGAACAGTAGATACGCATATTAAAAAATTACGTAATAAACTAGGTGATAAAGCAAAGCATATTGGAACCGTTATCCGAGTTGGGTATAAATTTGAAGAGTAATCTTTTTAACCTATGTAACTTAGCTTGAAAATATAACAAAATGACACTTTCTTTTGCAAATGAATGTACAAATTCTCATTTTTTTGTCTAGAATAATGAATAAGGACATTTTTGAATTGGATTTCACGATGAGTTCACAAGAAGGACACAAAATGTGATTATACTGAAAATACGAATTCAGCAGAGAGGGGAAGTTAACATGGGATATTATGACGGACCAAATATGAACGGAGAATATGACGAAACAAAAGAAATAAGAAAAAACGGTAGTAAAAAAGGGTATTTCTTTACCGGTTTAGTTGGAGCTGTGGTCGGAGCAGTTTCTATTAGTTTTGCAGCACCTTATATGCCATGGGCAAAAAATAACGATGTAGCTGTTTCATCTGTATCTTCTAATTCAAACGTAGAAGGTACGGTTGTACCAGTTGTGAATAAATCGAAAAATGAAACAGATTTACCTGGCATGATTGAAGGGGCAAAAGAAGTTGTTGTCGGTGTTATCAATATGCAAAAAACAATCGATCCATTTGCTATGCAGCCGATTGGTCAAGAGCAAGAAGCTGGCTTAGGATCGGGCGTTATTTATAAAAAAGCTGGGAATAAAGCATATGTTGTTACAAATAATCACGTAGTGGATGGAGCCAATAAACTTGCTGTTAAATTAAGCAATGGTAAAGAGGTTGATGCAAAATTAGTTGGGAAAGATCCTTGGCTAGATTTAGCTGTTGTCGAAATCGATGGTTCCAATATTAATAAAGTTGCTACGCTAGGGGATTCTAGCAAAATTCGTGCAGGCGAACCAGCCATCGCAATCGGGAATCCGCTAGGCTTTGATGGCAGTGTAACAGAAGGAATTATCAGTAGTAAAGAACGTGAAATTCCAGTTGATATCGATGGTGATAAACGTCCCGATTGGAATGCACAAGTGATTCAAACAGATGCAGCGATTAACCCAGGAAATAGCGGCGGTGCTTTATTTAACCAAAATGGCGAAGTAATTGGGATTAACTCTAGCAAAATTGCACAGCAAGAAGTAGAAGGAATCGGGTTCGCCATTCCGATTAATATTGCAAAACCTGTGATTGAATCACTTGAAAAAGATGGAACAGTGAAACGACCAGCTCTTGGCGTTGGAGTTGTTTCATTAGAAGATGTGCAAAGATACGCTTCACAATTGAAATTACCAAAAGATATAACAAGTGGAGTTGTGTTAGGGAAAGTTTATCCAATTTCACCAGCAGAAAAAGCTGGACTAGAGCAATATGACGTTGTTGTTGCATTAGATAACCAAAAAGTGGAGAATGCATTGCAATTCCGTAAATATTTATACGAAAAGAAAAAAGTAGGAGATAAAATTGATGTGACATTTTATCGCAATGGTGAAAAAATGACGAAAACTGCTACTTTAACGGATAACGCTTCGGCTAAGAATTAATAAAGAAAGTCTCTTTCGTATTGAAAGAGGCTTTCTTTATCGGCTATACTAAAAGAATAGGAGGGATTTAATATGACAATTAAAAATCCAACTCGTTCGGAAATTGGTGAAGTGTTAAAAAAAAGTAAAACAATCGCGGTTGTCGGTTTATCTGATAAACCTGAGCGTACATCATATATGGTTTCAAAAGCGATGCAAGACGCTGGATATCGCATTATTCCAGTTAACCCAGCGATTACAGAAGTGTTAGGAGAAAAAGCAGTTTCTTCTTTAAAAGAGATAAAAGAACATATTGATATTGTGAACGTATTTCGTCGCTCCGAATTTTTAATGGATGTTGCCAAAGAATTTGTCGAGGTTGATGCGGATGTTTTTTGGGCACAATTAGGAGTACAAGATGAAGATACTTATCAGTTTCTAACAGAAAAGGGCCATACGGTCATTATGGATCGCTGTATTAAAGTAGAACATGCAATGACAAAGTAGCATTGGCCCTCAAAATGAAAGAGAGGCTTTCACTTTTGTTCTCTGCTTAGAGACTGAGTAGATGGACGAGGTGTTCATCATGAGATTTTTTAAAGGCTGTTTTTGGGGATTGGTACTCGTTATCCCGTTTTGGATCTTTATCATTTGGATAATGATAAAATGGTGGAATGTGTAGTTTTGGAATACATATCCATTTCTCGTTGACAAACGATTATTTTTCTGAAATAGTAGCCTAGAGGAATCCTTGTACAAAAACAAGGATTTTTCTTTTGAAAATGGTATATAAAAGGATAACATACCTTGCCAAACACATGGTTAAGGCGTTATTCTATAATAGAAACATATGTTCTGATTTTGACTAGGAAAGGGGCAAGGAGTTTGGCAAAGCATCAATTTCAATATAATGAAGATGCAATTCAAGTGTTAGAAGGCCTTGAAGCCGTTCGAAAACGCCCGGGTATGTATATCGGGAGCACGGACAGCCGTGGATTGCATCATTTAGTATACGAAATAGTAGATAACTCTGTTGATGAAGCATTAGCAGGGTTTGGCGATGAAATTTCTGTCATCATACATAAAGATAATAGTATTAGTGTTATTGATAAAGGGCGAGGAATGCCGACGGGAATGCATAAACTTGGGAAACCAACACCTGAAGTTATTTTAACTATACTTCATGCAGGTGGTAAGTTTGGACAAGGTGGCTATAAAACAAGCGGTGGTTTACACGGTGTTGGAGCATCGGTTGTAAATGCACTATCAGAATGGCTAGTCGTAACAATTAAGCGCGATGGAAACATTTATGAGCAACGCTTTGAAAATGGCGGTATTCCTGTAACAACGTTAGAGAAAATTGGAAAAACGAAAGAATCTGGTACAACGATGCATTTTAAACCGGATTCATCTATTTTTAGTACAACAAATTATAATTATGAGACGTTATGTGAAAGATTACGTGAATCGGCATTCTTATTAAAAGGGATGAAAATTTCAATCAAAGATGAGCGAAATGATTTAGAAGATGTTTTCCATTATGAAACAGGTATTGAGGCTTTTGTTTCATATTTAAATGAGGAGAAAGATGCGATTCATCCCGTTGTTTATTTCTCCGGAGAACAAAATGGAATTGAAGCAGAGTTAGCATTTCAGTTTAACGATGGCTATTCAGAGAACATTCTTTCATTTGTAAATAATGTACGTACGAAAGATGGCGGGACGCATGAAGCTGGATTTAAAACAGCAATGACTCGTGTCTTCAATGAATATGCTCGCAAAGTTTCTTTATTAAAAGAAAAAGATAAGAATTTAGAAGGTACAGATATTCGTGAAGGGTTAGCAGCGGTTGTTTCTGTTCGTGTACCAGAAGAGTTACTTCAATTTGAAGGACAAACGAAAGGAAAACTCGGCACAAGTGAGGCTCGTTCTTCTATTGATGCGATTGTATCGGAGCACTTAGCTTACTTTTTAGAAGAAACTCCTGATGTAGCTACACTTCTTGTGAAAAAAGCGATTAAAGCAGCACAGGCACGAGAAGCTGCTCGTAAAGCGAGAGAAGAAGCGCGTACTGGCAAGAAGAAAAAGCGTTCAGAAGGGACTTTAAGCGGAAAGTTAACACCTGCACAATCACGTAACCCACAGAAAAATGAATTGTATTTAGTAGAGGGTGATTCTGCTGGTGGATCTGCGAAACAAGGACGTGATCGTCGTTTTCAAGCAGTATTACCTCTTCGTGGTAAAGTAATCAATACGGAAAAGGCAAAACTTGCTGATATTTTCAAAAATGAAGAGATTAATACAATCATTTATGCAATCGGTGGCGGTGTTGGCAATGAGTTTTCTATTGAAGATATCAACTATGATAAAGTGGTGATCATGACCGATGCCGATACAGATGGAGCTCATATTCAAGTGCTGTTACTTACATTTTTCTATCGCTATATGAAGTCGTTAATTGAAGCTGGAAAAGTATTTATTGCCCTTCCACCTTTATATAAAGTAAGTAAAGGAAAAGGAAAAAACGAAGTGATTGAATATGCATGGTCAGATGAAGAGTTGGCTAGCGTAACGAAAAAAGTTGGGAAAGGTTATATCTTACAGCGTTATAAAGGACTTGGTGAAATGAACGCCGATCAATTATGGGAAACAACGATGAATCCAGAGACGCGTACATTAATTCGTGTGAAAATTGATGATGCGGCAAGAGCAGAACGTCGCGTTACAACGTTGATGGGAGATAAAGTAGAACCTCGTCGTAAATGGATTGAGCGCAATGTACAGTTCGGTATGCAAGAAGAAGGCAATATTTTAGAAAATGAAATGATTATGGAGACGGAGGTGGAATAACATGCAAGCAGAGAAGTTTCATGACCTCCCGCTTGAAGATGTGTTAGGTGATCGCTTTGCACGTTACAGTAAATATATTATTCAAGATCGTGCGCTTCCAGATGCGCGTGACGGTTTAAAACCAGTACAAAGACGTATTTTATATTCCATGTATGTAGAAGGAAATGTGAATGATAAGCCATTTCGTAAATCAGCTAAAACAGTTGGTAATGTTATCGGTAACTATCATCCGCATGGTGATTCTTCTGTATATGAAGCCATGGTTCGTTTAAGTCAAGATTGGAAAGTTCGAAATGTTTTAGTTGAAATGCATGGGAATAATGGTAGTGTAGATGGCGACCCAGCAGCGGCTATGCGTTATACAGAAGCGCGCTTATCGCCAATCGCTTCTGAACTTCTCCGTGATATTGATAAAGAAACGGTGGAGTTTGTTCCAAACTTTGATGATACAAGTGAAGAACCGGTTGTCTTACCTGCGATGTTTCCAAACTTATTAGTAAATGGATCAACGGGGATTTCGGCTGGATATGCAACAGAAATTCCTCCGCATCATCTTGGTGAAGTAATCGATGCGACAATGATGCGCATTGATAAGCCGAATTGTACGGTAGATGATTTACTAGCAATTATAAAAGGACCGGATTTTCCAACGGGCGGTATCATTCAAGGAATTGATGGAATAAAAAAAGCATATGAAACTGGAAAAGGAAAAATAATTATTCGCGGAAAAGCAGAGGTAGAAACGATTCGTGGTGGAAAACAACAAATCGTTATTACAGAAATCCCTTACGAAGTAAACAAGGCGAATCTCGTAAAAAAAATGGATGAACTACGTCTTGATAAAAAGTTAGATGGAATTGCAGAAGTTCGTGATGAAACGGATCGTACAGGTCTTCGTATCGTTATAGAGTTGAAAAAAGAAGCAAATGCGGAAGGGATTTTAAATTACTTATATAAAAACACAGATTTACAAATCACATACAACTTTAATATGGTAGCGATTAATAATCGACGTCCAACGCTTATGACATTGCCAAATATTTTAGATGCCTATATCGGACATCAAAAGGAAGTTGTGACAAGGCGTTCGCAGTATGAATTAAGAAAAGCAGAAAATCGTCAACATATTGTAGAAGGCTTAATGAAAGCTTTATCAATTTTAGATCAAGTAATTGAAACCATTCGAGCATCTAAAGATAAACGAAATGCGAAAGATAATTTAATTGCAAAATTTAGCTTTACAGAAGCGCAGGCAGAAGCAATTGTTTCCTTACAGTTATATCGTTTAACAAATACAGATATTACAGCACTAGAGAATGAAGCGGAAGAATTGAATCAAAAAATCACAACGTTACAAGCTATTTTAAACAGTGAAAAGAAACTTCTTCAAGTCATTAAAGCGGATTTAAAACGAGTGAAGAAAACATATAGTGACGAACGCCGTTCTGTAATTGAAGAAGAAATTGAAGAAATTAAAATTGATGTAGAAGTGATGATTCCGCAAGAAGATGTTATCGTTACAGTAACGAAAGAAGGGTATGTGAAGCGAACGGGCTGGCGTTCGCATAATGCATCAAATGGGAAAGACTTCGGTATGAAAGAGGGCGACGTCTTACTCGAACGATTTGATACAAATACGACAGAAACGGTTCTCTTGTTTACGAATAAAGGAAATTACATTTATTTACCTGTATATGAAATGCCGGATATTCGTTGGAAAGATTTAGGACAGCACGTTGCAAATATCGTTTCACTGGATCGCGATGAGACGTTAATATGGGCTACGGTTGTACCGAATTTTGAGGAAGAAAAGCGATTTGTCGTATTTGTTACACGAAATGGTATGATTAAGAAAACAGAACTGAACCAATATAAAGTCCAGCGTTACTCTCGAGCATTTGTGGCGATAAATTTGAAAAAAGATGATGAAGTTGTCGATATCTTTGCGACAGATGGAACAAGTGATATTGTTCTTGCGACACACGGTGCATATGCACTTATTTTTGATGAGGAAGAAGTGAGTCCGGTTGGCGTAAGGGCAGCTGGTGTTAAGGCAATTAATTTAAAAGAAGATGATTATGTTGCTGCTGGTAAACCGTTAAATAGTGAAAAAGATCAATTCATGCTTGTTACACAGCGCGGTGCAGTGAAACGATTAAAAGCTTCTGAAATTGAAAAATCAACAAGGGCGAAACGAGGCCTTGTCATTTTTAAAGAATTAAAACGGAATCCGTACCGTATTGTTGGCATTGAGGTTATTCGAGATGACGAATTAGTATATATGAAAACAGAAAAACAAATTGTAGAAGAAATTGATCCAAAAACTTTCCGGAATAAAGACCGCTACAGTAATGGAAGTCTCGTACTAGATGTGAATGAGACAGGCGAAGTGGTTGAAACGTGGACGCAGAAACGAACTGAATAAATAGAAGAAATCCTTGCTAGTTTCCATATAGCAAGGATTTTTTGACCATGAAGCAAAGTATTAGGCAGATAACAATACCCTTGCTATAATGAAAAATGAAATCGTTCTCATAGATGGAGGGACAAAATGAAAAAAATAGGTGTAGGGATTGTAGGATTTGGATTTTCTAGTACAACATTTCATATCCCATTATTACAAACAATTGAAGAATATGATATTCGAGCGATTGTTTCTTCAAAGGAAGAAGTCGTAAAAGAAACGTTACCAAACGTACAAGTAGAAGCTACAATTGGGGGATTAGTTAAACGAGATGATATTGACCTTGTTGTCATTACGTCACCAAATACAACACATTTTCCATTTGTGAAAGAAGCAATACAACATGGAAAACATGTTGTGGTAGAAAAACCTTTTGTTGTGTCAGTAGAAGAAGGAACGGAGCTTATCTCTTTAGCGAAGAAGCATCATGTCATTCTTAGTGTGTATCATAATCGTCGTTTTGATAATGACTTTTTAACGATAAAGAAGTTAATAGAGGAAAAACGCATTGGAAATATATATGCATATGAAGCGCATTTTGATCGTTTTCGTCCAAATGTACGCGATCGCTGGCGAGAAAAAAATTTACCAGGATCGGGCATTTTATATGACTTAGGATCGCATTTAATTGACCAAGCTTTATTATTATTCGGTAAGCCAGATCGTATTTATGCTGATGTCGTTACGCAGCGACCTGGTGCGGAAATTGATGATTATTTCCATCTTGTACTTCACTATGGAGTAAAGCGTATTAGTTTGCATAGCAGCAGTTATGTGAAACATGCTGGGCCGCATTTCATTGTTCATGGTGACAAAGGATCAATTGTGAAATATGGCATGGATTCACAGGAAAAACAATTAAAATCGGGTATGAAACCAGGTGATATTGGATACGGAGAAGATCAAGAAAATCAGTTTGCCATTTTAGAAACAGAAGAGAAGACAGAAAGAATTCAAACAGAAGTTGGGTGCTACGAGCAATATTACAAAGGAATACGAGATAGTATTATGCATGGTGAACATCCACCTGTAACAGCTGAAGAGGGCTTGGAAGTCATTCGAATAATTGAATCTGCAATGGAAAGTAGTAGAACGGGTAGAGTGATTTCATTATAATCATGAAATAAAATTGACGTAAAATGAAAAAGGATGGGTAAGCAGAAACATGATTTGCTTACCTATCTTTTTTGTTCTATCGTAGTAATAATTTTTTAAAAGATTGAGCTTTTAAAAAATAGAATGATAAATAATAAAGCACTACCAATTACAATAAATAAACTAACCATTATAAATCCATATATAAAGCCTTTACCCATTGAGAATAAATCTAAGAAAGCATTTTTCAAAGTATCAAATAGCTTATTCACAGTTATCTCCTTGATTAAAGTTTTAGTATTTGTTATTTTTTACTATAAACATCTACTTAAAATCTCTTCAGGCAACCCTTCCATCTCACAAATTTTCTCTGATGAAAATCCGTGTTTGATTAAAATCTTCCTACTTACTTTTGTTCTTATTACTAACCGTTTTAAATATCTTTTTTATAAATCTCATTTTCAAGAGTAGAAAGCCCGTAGAAAAACATTATGACGATATTTTCAATATGTTTTTCGCAATTTCCTTCAAGACGTTTTGCCCCCGAGCTCATTTCCTAATGTATTAAACATTTGAATGTATAGCAATATTACTTATTTAGACAAGTTTACCATTGTAAACAATTTAAAGAAGAAAGCTCACTGCGTCAAGTGGGCTTGTTAGTTTGCTCTTTTCATTACGTGATTTTTTCGAGTGAAAATAAAAATAGTATATCACTAATGTTTGATTAAGATATACTATTTTCAAAAATGATAGAATGGTGTAACATAATAATGGAGTTGAAACGGGGAAATAAGGGGGATTTTATAAAAAAGATTGAGGGGTTCTTTTCTATAAGCAGAGGAAAAATGAGTAAACAGGGGAGTAGAAACAAATGAGAATTGTAAAAAATTTAACATTTCAAGTGATCGTGGCAATTATTTGCGGGATTGCAGTAGGAGCAATTTGGCCTAGTGTTGGGCAACAAATGAAACCGATTGGTGAAACATTTATTAATATGATTAAAATGGTTATTGCACCGATTATCTTTTTAACAATCGTCCTTGGTATTGCAAGTATGGGAAATATGAAAAAAGTGGGACGCGTTGGAGGAAAGGCACTGTTATATTTTGAAATTGTAACGACACTTGCACTTTTAATAGGGATTATTGTTGCAAATGCTGTACGACCTGGTGATGGATTGGATCCCACAAAGTTAAAGGGGGGCGATGTGTCACAATACGTACAAAGTGGTCAAGAAATGAAGTGGCTCGATTTCTTTTTACATATTGTACCATCTAATATGTTTGAAGCCTTTGTAAAAGGGGATATTTTGCAAGTTCTATTCTTTTCTATTTTATTTGGAGCAGGACTAACAATGCTCGGAAAAAATGGACAGCCGGTTATCGATTTTTTTGAACGATTATCGAAGGTCTTTTTCAACATTTTATCGATTGTTATGAAATTGGCGCCTCTTGGAGCTTTTGGTGGAATGGCGTTTACAATTGGAAAGTACGGTTTAAGCACATTAATTCCGCTTAGTAAGTTAATGGTTTGTGTCTATGCGACGATGGCATTATTCGTTTTTATCGTTTTACATTTTATTTGTCGATTGTATAAATTTAGTTTATGGAAATATTTATCGTATATAAAAGAAGAGTTGCTTATCGTCCTTGGGACATCATCTTCAGAGTCCGTATTGCCACGAATGATGACAAAGATGGAACAGTTCGGCTGCTCTAAACCGGTAGTAGGTTTAGTGATTCCAACAGGATATTCATTTAACTTAGATGGAACAACCATTTATTTATCAATGGCAACGATCTTTTTAGCACAAGTTTTTCATATTGATCTTTCACTAGGGCAACAATTAACAATTATAGCTATTTTGTTAGTAACATCAAAAGGAGCAGCTGCTGTAACTGGTGGGGGGTTTATCGTACTTGCTTCCACTTTATCTGCGATGAATGTGATTCCTTTAGAAGGACTTGCACTTTTACTTGGCGTTGACCGTTTTATGTCAGAAGCGCGTGCGATTGTCAATTTAATTGGTAATGGCATTGCGACTGTCGTTGTTGCAAAAAGTGAAAATGAATTTAGTGAAGAAAAATATAAACAAGTGTTAACTCGTATGTAGAAAGAGGCTATGTCAAAAGTTACTGGTGATTCAGCAACTTTTGAGAGCCTCTTTTATTTTTGTAATAAAAAAATTATCGTTTATGCATTTTTTATAGGTAGCTATTTATTGGTGGAAAATCTATAAATAGAAAAGGTAAGTTGTAATACTTAACGATTGTAGTAAGAGTAAAGGTTTTAATATTTTTATAGGATTCTTATAAATAGTACTGCAATAAAATAATTTTTATAAAATTTCCAATAATATTACTTTACAAAATGCAGAAAAATAGTAGAATAATAGTTAATAGAAATCTTCTGATAAATATAATATAAAGAAAAAAGGAATTTTCAGAAATTTCTCAATCTAGAAACGTACAGGTAATTGAGGAGGGTATAGAAAGTGACAAAGAGAAAAATAAAAAAACTAACAGCGGTTGTAGCACCGGTCTTAGCGATGAGCATGGCATTATCAGCATGTTCTACAGGTGGGGATAAGCAGGCAAGTACAAATTCTAAGGGAGATAGTAAATCAGGTGAGAAGTTAGCGGCAAAGCAAGTATTTAACCGTACAGAAAGACAAGAAATTCCAACGATGGATACTTCAAAATCAACTGATACAGTTGGTTCTCAAGTATTAGGGAATACAATGGAAGGATTATATCGTCTTGATAAAGATAATAAGCCAATTCCAGCAGCAGCAGAATCTAGCACGAAAAGTGAAGATGGCAAAAAATATACATTTAAACTACGTAAAGAGGCAAAATGGTCAAATGGAGATCCAGTAACAGCGAAAGATTTCGTCTTTGCATGGCAACGATTATTAGATCCAAGTACAGCTTCGGAGTATGCATTTATTGCATATCCAATCAAAAATGCAGAAGCGATTAATAAAGGACAAGCAGAGGTATCTACGCTAGGTGTAAAAGCAGTCGATGACTATACACTTGAGGTAGAATTAGAAAGACCTGTGCCGTACTTTTTAAATTTAACAGCATTTCCATCTTATTATCCGTTAAATGAGAAATTTGTAAAAGAAAAAGGAGATAAATTCGGATTAGAAGCTGACACGGTTTTATATAACGGACCATTCGTTATGTCTGAATGGAAGCATGAACAAGGTTGGAAGTTGAAGAAAAATGAAAATTATTGGGATAAAAAAACAGTGAAGCTTGAAGAAATTAACTACAGTGTAGTGAAAGAACCAGCAACTTTAGTTAATTTATATGATAGTGGTCAAGTAGATTTTGCGATATTAAAGGGAGAATTTGTAGATAAATACCGAAACAAAAAAGGTGAATTTGGTGTATATGAACAACCAAATACATTCTTCTTACGATTAAATGAAAAGCGTAATGGTCAAGATACACCGCTTAAAAATAAAAATTTACGTGAAGCAATCGCGCTTTCTGTCGATAAAAAAGATCTAGCAAACGTTCTTTTAAATGATGGTTCAAAAGCAGTCGATAGCCTTGTTCCAAAGGGATTAGCGAAAGGTCCAGATGGAAAAGATTTTACAGAATCATTTAAAAATGGTTTGAAACACAATACGAAAAAGGCAGCAGCTGCATGGGAAAAAGCGAAAAAAGAGCTTGGCAAAGATGAGGTTACAATTGAATTATTAAGCTACGATGACGGGAATGCAAGAAAAGTTGCTGATTATATAAAAGATCAAATTGAGAAAAATTTAAAAGGTGTAAAAATTAATATTAAAATTCAACCATTTAAACAAAAATTAAAATTAGAATCAGCGCAAGATTATGAAATCTCATATGCAGGCTGGAGCCCAGACTATTCTGATCCAATGACATACTTAGATATGTTTGAAACAAACAGCTCTTACAATCAAATGAGTTATTCAAATCCAAAATATGATGAAATCATTAAACAAGGAAAAACAGAGTTAATGGCAGATGCGAAAAAACGTTGGGCAGAATTAGGGAAAGCTGAAAAGCTATTACTTGAAGAAGATGTTGCTCTTGTTCCGCTATACCAACGTGCTGATGCTTATGTAATGAAGCCAAATATAAAAGGTGTTGTTCATCATAACATTAGTCCAGAATTTAGCTTTAAATGGGCTTATGTAACGGAATAAAATGAAGCAATAATATAAAGTTTAAAAGCATTTTGAAAGTAGTATTGCTACTTCCAAAATGCTTTTTTGAATAGACTTTCGTTAAAAATAGTTTTTTATATTCAAATGATTAATAGTTATTAGATTACTATATGAATATGGAAGAAGAACAAAGAAGGTGTGATAGAAATGAAAGAAATAGAAAAGAATAAGAAGGGTAGTAATCACATATAGTAGGTGATGGAATCACGATGTTGTACAGTTTGCAAAATATAACTAGAAAAATACAAATTTTAATTTTCTAAAAATTTTAAAAATAACTTTACAAACAACAAAAAAGAAGTAGAATATTAATTAATAAGAATTTTCTGATAACAAATAGTTACAGAAGATTTCTCAAGGTTAGTATTTTACATATAATAGGGGAGGGTATAAAAATGAAGAAAAAGAAGATAAAAAAGTTAACGACAGTTGCAGCGCCGGTGTTGGCAGTGAGTATGGCGCTGGCTGCATGTTCTGGATCAGGGGATAAAGAAAAGGCGAATACAACACCGAAAAGTGATGAAAAATCTGGAGGGAAATTAGCGGCAAAGCAAGTGCTTAATTTAACAGAGCCGCAAGAAATTCCTTCAATGGATTCTTCCAAGGCAACAGACCAAGTATCATTTCTTGTTATGAATAACGTAATGGAAGGATTATATCGTTTAGGAAAAGATAATAAAGTAACTCCTGGTGTAGCAGAATCCTATAAGAAAAGCGATGATGGTAAAAAATATACATTTACATTAAATAAAAATGCGAAATGGTCAAACGGAGACCCTGTTACTGCGAAAGATTTCGTATTTGCTTGGAAGCGTGCTCTAGACCCAAATACAGCTGCTGAATATGCATATATTATGTACGACTTAAAGAATGCAAAAGCAATTAATGAAGGAAAAGCACCACTTGATACGTTAGGGGTCAAAGCTGTAGATGATTATACATTAGAAGTAGAACTGGAAAACCCAATTCCATATTTTGTTGAGTTAACATCATTTGGAACATTCTATCCACTTAACGAAAAATTTGTAAAGGAAAAAGGGGATAAATTTGGTTTAGAAGCAGATACAACGCTTTATAATGGACCATTTACACTGAGTGAATGGCAACATGAAGAAGGATGGAAGTTAAAGAAAAATGAGCAATATTGGGATAATAAAACGGTGAAATTAGAAGAAATTAACTTCAATGTCGTTAAAGAGACTGGTACTCGTGTAAATTTATATGAAAGTGGCCAAATTGATCGTGCAGAAATTTCATCTGAATTTGTAGATAAATATAAATCAAGCCCAGATTTCTTGACAGAAGAAACATCTTCAGTATTTTTCCTACGTTTAAATCAAAAACGTGGCGGAAAAGATACAGTGTTTACAAATAAAGATTTACGTTTAGCAATTGCAATGGCATACGATAAAAAAGGATTGACCAATGTGATTTTAAATGATGGTTCCAAGCCAGCAGACTATTTCGTACCAAAAGAATTTGCGAAAGGCCCAGATGGAAAAGACTTCCGTAAAGAGAACGGAAATATTTTGAAAACAGATGTAAAAAAAGCAAAAGAACATTGGGAGAAAGCGAAAAAAGAGCTTGGAAAAGATGCGATTACAGTAGAATTACTAAATTATGATACGGAATCGTCAAAAAAAATAGGTGAATATTTAAAAGGGGAATTAGAGAAGAACTTACCAGGCTTAACAGTAAATTTAAAAAACCAGCCGTTTAAACAAAAACTAAAGTTAGAAACAGACCAAAATTATGAGTTATCATTTGCAGGATGGGGACCTGATTATTTGGATCCAATGACATTTATTGATATGTTTATAACGAACGGAGCACATAATCAATCAGGATACTCCAATTCAAAATATGATAAACTTGTAGAACAAGGAAAAGGCGAGTTACTAACAAAAACAAAAGAACGTTGGGACGGATTACTGAAAGCTGAGAAAATGTTACTTGAAGATGCGGCAATTGCTCCGTTATTTCAAGAGGGTAAAGGAATTATCCAAAAACAAAAAGTAAAAGGAATTGTTCGCCATCCAGTTGGTGGAGATTATAGTTATAAATGGGCATATATTTCTGATGATAAATAAGAATGAGGGGCACGATGATGTGCCCTTTTTTCTATGCACTTTTTTCTTTTGTTCGAATATATAAAATGAAAAAGGAAGAATCCTATGAAGCGAAACACCTATATTGATTTTTTAGCTTATTACGGAATTGGGAGTGCTCACCCAGGTGGATTTACACTTACGAAACAAGTATTAGCACAAATGCCACTTGGAATGCATGCGAACGTACTAGAGGTCGGATGCGGAACAGGACGGACAGCAGCTTATATGAGCCAAGTGTATGGCTATCAGGTGACGGCGGTAGAAAATAATGAAATGATGATTCAAAAAGCGAGGGATAGATGGTTAGCTCAAGGGCTAAGTATAGACTTAATACAAGGAAAAGTTGAACAGTTACCATGTAAGGATGAGACTTTTGAACTTGTTCTTGGGGAATCCATTCTTGCGTTTACGAATAAAGAGCAGTCTATTCCGGAATGCTATCGCGTACTTCAGAACAATGGAAAGCTTGTTGTGATTGAAATGGTTCTAGAATCTCCTCTAGACAAAGAGGCTGAAACAACTATATTACAATTATATGGAATGGAGGAATTGTTAACGGAGACAGAGTGGATTCATTTGTTTCAAAAAGCAAACTTTCAGCGTATTATCGTTGGCGGAGGTGGTACAATTGCAGAAACGGTTGCGAGTCAAATGGAAGAACCAGAATGGAATGTATCACAATTTATTCCAGAAGAACTCTATCATACGTGGGTGCAGCATGAACAGCTATTGCATAAATATCAACACATGTTAGGACATCGAGTTTTCATTTGTGAAAAATAAATATGTAAAAAGAGTGAATCATCAAATGACGGCACTGAAAAAGTGATTGCTTTGAAAAAATAACACGTATTTTAGCAAAATGTTGAGAGTGAAAAGGAGCCTGTCACCTGCTATATACAGGTGACAGGCTCCTTTTTGTTATGAAGTGAACTTTTTCAGCGGCTTCTTATCAAATGGGCAACTCTTTTATAATTAAATGAAAAATAGTGCTGCTAAAGCGATGCCGAAAATGAATCCAAAAGCAAGCTCGTACCCACCGTATCCGTAGCCCCAGCCACCGTAACCAAACCCACAGTAATTACATTTACTTAATCCACCGCAAAAATCGCAGCCTCCGTATGGATACGCATTGTAATATCCGAACCCTGTATCGAAAGATGGACGATGAATAGGGTCAATCCAAACAGAATCTTGTGTCACATCTACGATTCTTCCTAAATGAATGTAGCCATCACGATCTTCAATTCGTACAACTTTTCCAAAGTAACGTTGACATATATTATAGCATTTTTGTCTATGCATGTTCTTTCCCCCTTCCGTATTACAGTAATACGATATGTGAATAGGACAAGTGTGGTTTGTACGAACGCCTTGTATCTCATAATTGTGAAGGAAATGGGGAATATATGTAGGATCAATCGGTAAGGAGTGAATGAAATGAAAGCGACAGATCAATTTCAAATATATGAGGTACCTTGGGAGCGTTTGGTTATTGCTCTCCGAGAAGAAATGAAGAAACAGGTGGGAGCGGATATTATCGATCAAGTTGTTTGTAATTTGAAAGATGGATTTGAAGTGTATACTTATATACAAGGAGATTTAGAATTTGAATATAAAGAAGCGCTTGAAAGAAAATTTGGTAGTGATGCAAAAACGCCAAATGTGTTAACAGTGTTGCTGTTGGCAAGTATGTATCAGACAGGTGAAGAAAATATTCGCTTACATGCAGACGATAAAGAGAACCCCGTTGTAGAAGTGTATGTGAAAAAATAAAAAACGCTATAAATGATGCACACGTTTCGTTAAAAGGTAATCAAACGTTTGTGATGTTTTTTATAGGAAAAGTGGTCAGATCCTGCTTCTTGAAGCAGGATCTTTATTATGTGGAAATATCTTTTTTGCGCATGGATGAAAGGGAAAAGTCATCTTTTATTTTGGTAATATTGTTTACATAATGATGTTATGGTGATATCTAGCTTAAAAATACAAGTCATATATCTTGTTTCTTTTCATAAATTTAAACATAGGAATTTGTCTACAAAGGTGGCGAAGCATCCATATGAAGATTCGAATCTGTGCCACATTTATTTGTATTCTACTAGTATGTTTCATTCCTTTTTCAACTTGTGCAAAAGGAGAGGGGGCAAAGGAAAGGGTCGTTTCACTTGTATATGATGATTCTGGCAGCATGAGAAATAACGATCGCTGGAAGTATGCCAATTACGCTTTGCAAAGTTTAGTTGCATTATTAGATGAGAAAGATACATTTTCATATGTGCCTATGAGCCGTCCAGAAGAAGCATTTCAACTCGCGCTCACAAATGAAAAGAGACAAACAGAAATAAATCAAATTGGAGCTTGGAAACATTATTTGAATACACCGTTTCGGGCTGTAGAAACCGCGATGCAATCTATAAAAAAAGAAGCCGAAAGAGATGACAAACGTGAATTTTGGCTCATTGTATTAACGGATGGAGCTTTTAATGAATTAGAAAAAGAAAAGAATGGTGGAAAAGAATACGTGACGCAGCAACTGAGGCAATTTAAAAAAGAAATGGAAACGAAAAAAATATCTTTGCATCCGGTTTTAATCACGATGGAAGAAAACTTAGGACCGCAAGAACAGCAACAAATGAATCTATTTAAAGAAATATGGCAGAAAGAAATAAACGGCATCATCATGCCATCAAGTGGTGAAGATGGGGTGATTCAAAGTGTCAATCAAGCTGCGGCTTTAGTTGCGAATCGGGACCCATTTTCTTCGGTCGAATCAATTGTGAAAACAAAAATAAAAGGGAATACAGTGGAGATTGCTACACCATTTCCATTGAAACGAATGACTTTGGTAAAACAATCTTCTCTTGCCTCACAATACCAAGTGAAAAAGCTTGAAAACCCATTAATCTTGCAAAACTCTTTTTCTATTCATGCACCGGGAGAATCTCGTTTATATGGTGAAATTGCACATATTCAAGCGGAAAATCAAACAGTGATTAAACCGGGAACATATCGGATAGAGGTGGACAGAGAAATTGGAAAAGAAGAGCTAAAAGTGCTTGTAGAGCCAGCGCTCGATTATCAGCTTTCTATTTATGAGAAAGAAGATAAAGAAAAGAAAGATACGGAAACAATGTATGAGGGAACGACCGCTATAATTGAAGCAAAGCCTACAGAATTACCTATTCAATCTTCTTATTTTCAAGCAGAAATAGAAATAGATGGTAAGTTGTATCCGATGAAATGGGATGGGAAAAGAAATGTATTTTATTATGAAACAAAAGTCGAAAAACAATTTATTCGTGGAAAAGTTCATATGAATATAAAAGGATTTTATAGACAAACAAAAGAATTTCGTATTCAGCCTGAAACTAGACCGAAGTTGTCATTACAAACTCTTACAAAAGACTACCAAGAAAAGGTAACAAATTTAACGAATAGCAAACCTTTTGTTATGCAGCCGCTGTTAAATGGAAAACCGATGACGGAAGCAGAAGTAAAAAGGGTATTATCGTCTACTCACATCACATCTAATCAATCGATTCACTATGAATTAACACAGCATCGTAATCAAATCTATGTATATCCTCGTCCGTATTACTCCGATACATTTAATTTTACAGATACAGGTAACGTAAAGGCTACTATCACAATACGCGATTCAAAGCTGCAAAAAGTAGAGAAAACCATTTCCTTTTATATTCAAAATGCACCGTTTTGGGAACGGTACGCAGTCATTTTTCAATTTGTAATACCAGTTACTTTATTCCTTTTCATTGTCGGAATTCTTATTTTAGGCTGGGTTGTCCGGCCAAGATTTCATCGGAAAGCAATGCTCTATTACGAATGGGATCAAGAGGTGGCGAAAGATTGGTTCTATCAATCTGAGCCAGAGCTTTTAAGAAATAAATGGTGGAAACATTATTTTGGCATTCCATTTCGTGCAGAGAGAAAAACCATTCAGTCCATTACATTGATTGCGAAAAAAGGATCGAAATCGATATTTGTAGCGAAGGAATCACAAGTAATTGGCATGATTATTGACGGTATGTTTATTACGGAAGAAGAGATTGGATATGAACATAAGACGTTATATCCAAATGAAATTGTCGTAATTGATAGAGGATATGGGAAGGAGATTTATCGATATGAGTGTGAATAGAGGGATTCACAAAAGTGCGGTGAACGATACTTCGCATATTTCTGGCAGACGTGTCACG
The DNA here is from genome assembly GCF_022663595.1 of Bacillus cereus group sp. BfR-BA-01360. Taxonomy (NCBI): domain Bacteria; kingdom Bacillati; phylum Bacillota; class Bacilli; order Caryophanales; family Bacillaceae; genus Bacillus; species Bacillus cereus group sp. BfR-BA-01360. Next base: position 11,858 of record NZ_JAKUFV010000026.1, on the reverse strand, counting down.
CTCTGTTAAGGCTCTTACTTTTCTTTTTTAGCTCTAGTAGTAATTTGATTGTATCTTTTCATCTTTTGAGCATGTACAAACAGGAAGGTGGTTTACATGACATTACAAGTTCCAACGATTTTAATTGGTTTAGGCGGAATTGGGAGTGCTGTTACACATCAAATATATGAAAAGTTGCCAGAAAATCGTCGGAAAAGAGTCGCGATGCATGTGTTTGATACGGATGTGAATACGTTAAGTAAGTTTGAACATATTCGAAAATTTAAGACACAAACGAGTTCCAGTAAAACACCAAGAGAATATATTGCAGGAGATCCGACGATTCCAGAATGGTTTCCGATGGATCCGACAATTTTAGATAAACCGCTAACAGAAGGTGCGGGGCAAATGCGCGTGATTTCACGTTTAGCTTTACGTGCTGCGATGAAAGAAGATAAATTAACAGCCTTTTGGCAAGAAATCGAAAAGATTTTTCCTGTGACAAGCGATCAAACAGAATATGGCGTTCGCGTTATTATTGTCACATCACTTGCTGGTGGAACCGGATCAGGGATGTTTTTACAAATTGCATTATACTTACGTGAAATGCTTCGGAAGAAATTGCAACATCATAACATTTTAATTCGAGGTGCCTTTTTAATGCCAGATGTGCTTGTGAAAACACGTACGGTCAGTGCGAAAGAATATGAAACGGTGCAAGCAAATGGATATGCTTCTTTAAAAGAACTTCATGCGATTACACTCGGTTCAACTGGCGAGATATCAAAGCGTGGTGGTGTAACAATTGAACTTGAATATCGTCCTGATCAAGTAGATGAGGATGGAAGAACGAATCATACAATTAAGCAACATCATTTACCTTATAATTATTGCTTCTTATATGATTATGAAAATTTGCACGGGCATCATCTACACAATGTAACAGATTATATGGAGCAAATGACAAATACAATTTATTTACAACTATTTAGTCCCATGTCTACTAGTCACTTTGCACAAGAAGACAATCAAATTCAGCAATTAGCCGAGTCAAATGGTAAAGCTCGTTATTGTGGTGCAGGCACGGCTAAGTTAATTTATCCATATGAACACGTATTGAAATATTGTGCTTTAAAATGGGCTGTGCAAGGTTTAGATGAATCATGGCTTCATTTAGATCAATTGTTTCAGGAGAAAAAGCAGCGTTATGAACAAGATGTGCGCCGCGGTATGCAGCGAGAAAAGCCTGAGCGCGGGAAGAGTTATTTAGAGGATTTAGAGCATTTGGCAACGCGTCCTGAGCAAGCGCATATTTTCTACAGACAAATGTATAATGAAACGCGTGAAGGAGCAGAAGGTGGAAAAGTTGGTGTTGCTAAGTCGAAATTGTTTTTAGAAGCGGTGGAAAGTTATGTGCAGCGTACAGTGCAAAAGGATGAAGAACTCAATCGATTGCAACATGAATGCAAAATTTCAGCAGCGAAGCTGAAAATTCCAGAGCAAATGAAAGGAGAAGTAGCGAGGGTAGATCATGCTGTTCGATTGTATGCATATGCAATACCAAGCCGCGTACATGAACATGTAACAACCCTGCTTTATGAAATAGTTGAATCAGATCGCTATGCACCTAGTGGCTCAGAAGGACAGTCGTATCAATTAAACACATGGTTTTTAAAGAAAACAGAGGCAGTTCATCCTGTGGCTGCTCGTTTTATGTTATATGAAATTCGAAAACAATTAATCGAAAAAATAAATCGCTTACATGAGAATAATGAACAAAAACGAAATTTAATTCAAAATTACGATAAGAAGTTTAATGTGAGCAATATTGATGGGACAGTTACAGCGGTGCGCCGCGTTGAACTTGCACAGCAGCAAAATTGGTTTGGAAAAATGTTTTACAATCAACAGCGTATGTTTCGAAAAGAATTTGAAGATATCGTAACGCAATATGTGCATAAACTAAATGAATATCGCAAGGAAATGTTGCTAGAACTCGTATATCAATCGCTCTACCAAACGATTTATAAGATGATTCAACATTGGGAGCGCTTCTTTGACAACTTACAAGAGACGCGTGAAAATTTATTATTTGAAATTCAAAAGCGGAGTAAAGAATTTGAAGGAAAAACAAACCCGACAAATGTGTATGTATTAGCAGATGAACAGTTACAAGAGAAAATATGGAAAGATATGCAGCAACATTTAAATTTAGGCGTATTACCAAAAGATATATCCGCGGAAATATATATGAGTTTATATGGGGAATATTGTCGCGATATACAAGCCGAGGAAAGTCAATCGCAAAAGGTCGAGGATTTTTATAGAGAGCATATATTAACGTATTGTTATAAGGAACTTCAAGTACGATATCGCGACAAATTAGAACTCAATATTATTGAAGCGCTTCGCAAAGAGGCTGACTTTAAAAAACGAGATCGGAATGAATATGTAAGAGCGAAAATTGAAGATTTGTTCCATTTAGCAAGTCCGTTTATTCCAAAGGTAGCTCATCATCGAGAATTGCAATATTGGGGTGTTCATCCTTCCTTAAAGAAAGAATTACAAGAGGAGCTTTTGCAAGAATTGTTTCAAGAAAAAGATACAGTGAACGAAGCTTTCTCTCCGTTTGAAGTAATCTGTTACAGAGCACATTATGGGTTGTCATTGCAAGATTTTCCAAAGTTATCGTCCGGTCATATCGCGAACGGTCTTCTATATGATAAAGGAGATTACTTTCAATCGTATTACCGACGTGTCAATAAGTTGAATAGTAAAAAATCGAATTTGACACCGCATTTAGATAAATATTGGCACTTACCAGCCTTTATGCCCGACTTAAATGCGACGCAAACGAAGCTAGATTATGATAAATGTAATCGTGCTTTACTGTATGCGTATATATACCGGTGGATTAGCTTAGTTGCTGTGGACGGCCAATTTGTTTATCAATATAACGGTGTAGGGAGAAGTTTTTTAATACAGTCTATGGGGAAAAACATTCCAAGTGAAATTTATAAATTGCATCGCGCTCTGCTTCATAATCCGTTTATTTATGAAAATATTTTATCTCGTTTTGAAGAAGAGCAAGAAAAAGCGATGGTGCAAGGAGGGCACTTGTATACGCAAACATTTGTATTAGGTGCTCAAGATGTTAGATGGCTTCGTAAAGAGCATGTGCATAATATTTTAGATGTAATTTTAATGTATGATCGTGAGGCGAAATATGATCCAACGTTAGAAGAAACATCAGATGAATTATTGCGTTTACTTCTAGATGAAGTACTTTTATATTTTGAGAATTATTATGGAGCAGGAGCAGAAACTATTGCGAAAAAAGAAGCAGAATTATTTATGAAGCAGTTATGGGATCGCTCATATGCGAAAGGGTATGTAGATCCCAATAGTGCCCCTTATAAAAAATGGCAGCATATATTATGTGTGTTAGATGAGGAAGAAGAAACAAAAACGAATGCGTAGAAGGAAGATAGGGAACCCTTAATCATGCCGAGATTATTTTGAAAAGAGGGGTTTAGGTGCCATTTTTAGGAAGTGTGTATCAAATATTTGGGTTATATCCAGAGATTTATTATGGGATGATTTCATCGGATATAAAAGAAGAAGTACAGAAAGATGGCGAACAAGAAGAACAAGAACAGACGTATGAATGACCATGCAGGCTCGCTTGCATGGTTTTTTCATGATACAATAAAGCGAATTTTGAGAAGGAGAAAAAGGAATGAAGTGGATTTATTTTATCGTTATTAATGTGATTGCATTTAGTATGATGGGATTGGATAAACGAAAGGCCAGAAAGAAAAAATGGCGCACGCCAGAAAGGACATTATTTTTAGTAGCAGCGGCTGGAGGGGCACTTGGAGCATGGTTTGGTATGTATGTTTTTCATCATAAAACACATAAGAATCAATTTGTACTTGGGATTCCTCTGCTTGTTTTCATTACAATTGGCCTGTTTTTTGTTGTATAAAAAATGAGAATACAAAGTGTGTCGAAAAAAATGCAGTTTCAATATTGGAAAAATTCATGTAAGGCAACGTATAATGGAGAGAAAAAGAGAAGAGGGGAAAAGGGAAGATGGAGAGTCAAAAAGCACTACAAAGAAAAGGAATTATATATGCGGCTGGTGCTTATACGATGTGGGGGATCCTACCAGTTTATTGGAAATGGGTAGAAGAAGTTCCTGCTGAGGAAATATTGGCACATCGCATCGTTTGGGCTTTTGTTTTTATGTTAATTGTTCTTGGTGTATCAAAGCGATTTGGTCAATTTATGAGTGAACTGATGAAACTTTTTACACAACCTAAATTGTTCATCTCGTTAACAATTGCGTCTATTTTAATTACTGGAAACTGGTTTGTGTACATATGGGCGGTTAATCATGGTCATATTATTGAAGCCAGTCTTGGTTATTATATTAACCCACTAGTAAGTATTGTCCTTGGGACGGTTGTTTTAAAAGAGAAGCTAAATTTTTGGCAATACGTTGCTGTTGGGCTAGCTGGAGTAGGGGTAGTGATTTTAACGGTTCGATACGGCGAAATTCCATGGATTGCTCTTTCGCTTGCATGTACATTTGGTTTATATGGTTTAACGAAAAAATTATTGAATTATGATGCAATGAATGGGTTGACCTTGGAAACAATGATCGTTACACCGGTTGCTGCTATCTATTTATTTATGGTTGGAGCGCATGGATTCGGTTCGTTTGGATCGATTTCTATAGCGGAAACATTACTTTTAATGGGAGCTGGAGCTGTTACAGCGTTGCCACTTTTTTACTTTGCTAAGGGAGCACAAAGGATTCCGCTATATATGATAGGATTTTTGCAATATATTGCACCAACAATCAATCTTATTTTAGGTATTTTTATTTTCCATGAGCATTTTACGTCTGCTCATAGTATGGCATTTTTATTTATTTGGATTGCATTGTTTATATTTTCTATCGCAAAAACAAAGTTTTTACTAAAAAAACAGCCTAAGTTTTTAAAAAATAAATCAGCAAAGTATTATAATGCGTAGTATTTTCTGCGCATTTTTTCTTTATACTTATAGTATAGAGTTTCCATTACAATAAGTGGGGAGATGGAAATGTGGAAACAATTCTACATAATGAACCGTTTATGGCCGCAGTATTATCGTGGTTTTTAGCACAATTTACGAAAGTGATTTTTAAACTCGCTAAGACAAGAGAATTTGATTTTGCTCAATTCTTTGCTTCTGGTGGTATGCCGAGTTCGCATTCTTCAACAGTTACTGCCTTAGCAACAGGTGTTGGAATTGTGGAAGGGATATCGAGTGCCGTGTTTGCTGTGGCAGTGATTTTCGCCATTATTGTTATGTATGACGCTTCTGGAGTCAGGCTTGCCGTAAGTAAACAGGCGAAGATTTTAAATGACTTTTTTCATGGGAGACAAACGAATTATAAAAAATTAAATGAACTTGTCGGTCATACTCCTTATCAAGTTGTTGTCGGAGCTATTTTAGGAGTTGTTGTCGGAATTTGGTACTGTATGTAAGCAGAATGTGTATGTTACATGTTCTGCTTTTTTGTTTTATACATAATTGTTATAAATTGTGAATATCGTGTATGGATTTCGAAAAGGTAGGTGAAGAGGGTGGTATTATACGGAAGAGTGTGTGCAGAAATAGAGCGGACAATCACTGCACTTCATACAATGCAACAGCAAGATGGTGCATGGCGCTTTTGTTTTGAAGGATCGCCATTAACAGATTGTCATATGATTTTTTTACTTCGATTATTAGAAAAGGAAGAAGAAATAGAGCCGTTTGTAGCAAGGTTAACGTCCATACAAACAAATGAAGGAACTTGGAAGCTATACGAAGATGAACGTGCTGGCAACGTATCTACTACGATTCAAGCATATGCGGCGTTACTTGCATCTGGCATGTATACGAAAGAGGATGTCAATATGAAGCGTGCGGAAGCTTTTATTCAAGAAAGAGGAGGAATTGCACGTTCTCATTTTATGACGAAGTTTTTATTAGCACTGCATGGAGGATATGAATATCCTAGAATGTTTTATTTTCCAACTCCTATTTTATTCTTGCCTGAAGATTCTCCACTTAGCATATTTGAACTTAGTAGTTCTGCGCGTATTCATCTTATTCCAATGATGATTTGTATGAACAAAAGATTTACTGTATCAAAAACTATACTTCCGAATTTAGATCATATTTCAGGAAGCAGTAAGTCCGAATGGTTTCGTGAGGACCGCTCCTCATTATTTGAAACGATTCTTGGAGAAGTGAAAAAGTTTGTAACGTATCCTTTATCTCTTCATCATAAAGGGGACAAAGAAGCAGAGCGCTTTATGATAGAGAGGATTGACAGAAATGGTACATTATATAGCTATGCGAGCGCTACATTTTATATGATTTATGCACTTCTGGCGCTAGGGCATCATATTCAATCACCTCTTATTCAACAAGCAGTCGCAGGGCTCCGAACATACAAATGGCATATGGAAGCGGGCATTCATTTACAAAACTCTCCATCTACCGTATGGGATACGGCTTTACTCAGCTATGCATTACAAGAAGCGAATGTAAATGAGAGCACACCTATGATTCAAACAGCAACAGAATATATATGGCAAAGACAACATCATGAAAAGAAAGACTGGAGCTTGCATGCACCTACACTTTCTCCTGGAGGATGGGGGTTCTCAGATGTGAATACAACAATTCCAGACGTTGATGATACAACTGCTGCTTTAAGAGCGTTAGCACGAAGCAGAAAAAGGAATAGAAGAATAGAGGAGGCTTGGAAAAAAGGGGTGAACTGGGTGAAAGGATTACAAAATAAAGACGGAGGATGGGCTGCTTTTGAAAAGGGGGTAACAAATCGGTTTCTGACACATTTACCATTAGAAAATTCTGGTGATATGATGACGGATCCTTCTACTGCAGATATTACAGGACGGGTTTTGGAGTTTTTTGGGACGTATGCTCCTAATGAATTACAAGATCATCAAAAGAATCGCGCGATTACATGGCTAATGGATGTTCAAGAGAACAATGGATCATGGTACGGAAAATGGGGGGTCAGTTATATATATGGTACGTGGGCTGCTCTTACAGGATTGCGAGCTGTTGGAGTTGCGAATACACATCCAGCTTTAAAAAAGGCAGTTATGTGGTTAGAACGTATACAACATCGCGATGGAGGCTGGGGAGAATCTTGCCGAAGTAGTATAGAAAAAAGATTTGTTCCGCTATCCTTTAGTACTCCTTCCCAAACTGCATGGGCGATTGATGCTCTTATTTCTTATTATGATGAAGAAACACCAGTCATTCGAAAAGGAATTTCTTATTTATTAGAGCACGCTGCGAGTCATCAAGAATATCCTACAGGAACAGGATTACCAAATGGATTTTATATTCGTTATCATAGTTATTCTTATATGTATCCATTACTTACATTTGCACATTATATAAACAAATACCGAAAATAAACCGAGAGCATTTCTCGGTTTATTTTTCGTGGGTAGTAGGTCCCAATTGAAAAGAGTGAAAGATAGGATTTATTTTTTTTTCGATTGGCGTTTTTGGCGTGCATCGGCGGCTGCTGCACGCGCGTTTGCTTCTAGGTCATCATGGTCAGCTAGTTCACGAGAGAACTCAACATCAATACCATCAGAAACTGGTTTTTTATTTTCGTTTTGTTTGTTCATTTGACACAATCTCCTTGTGCATTATGCTATGTTTCGAGTTTAGTTTGACACAAACAGACTTTTTTATACAAATATAATTTGGGGTTATTTGTAATGTTATTTTCCCAGGATTTGTAGATACGGATATAACGAAAACTATACTAGATAAAGTGATGCACGGAATTTCAGTTGGTCGGATTGGAACCTTTCAAGATATTATAAATACAGCTGCATATTTAGCGTCAAATTAGGTTCTCTATATTAAATGGGGAATTTTACATGTCATCGGTAGCTTGTATGTGTGAAGTAACTTTTATGTTTCCATAACATGAAAGAGCCTAGCCGTATTTGGCTAGGCTCTTTCATTAGTTTAAGTTCACCCAAACGCTTTTTACTTCTGTATAGTTATCTAGTGCATATGATCCCATTTCGCGGCCTAAGCCAGATTGTTTATATCCACCGAATGGAGATGCTGCATCAAAGACATTATAACAGTTTACCCAAACGGTTCCTGCACGAACTTTACTTGCGATATAGTGTGCATTTTTAATGTTTTCTGTCCAAACGCCAGCAGCTAAACCAAAGGATGATTTATTTGCACGTTCAATTACTTCATCGATATCGTTAAACGGTAATGCTGAAATAACAGGACCAAAAATCTCCTCTTTTGCAATGGTCATTTCATCATTTACGTCGGCAAACACAGTTGGGGCCACGAAATAGCCTTTATCGAATGGTTTATTTCCTCCGCAAAGTACCTCAGCACCTTCTTCGATCCCTTTTTCAATGTAGCCCATAACGCGTTGCTGCTGTTCTTCAGAAACGAGAGGGCCGATTGTTGTTTTCGGATCTAATCCTGCACCTTGTGTTAAATTTTTTGAATAAAGGACAAGGTCAGCCATAACATTATCGTACATTTTTTTCGGGATAAATAAGCGCGATCCAGCGCAGCATACTTGTCCTTGGTTAAACATAACACCCGACAGTGCGGCAGGAATTGCACGAGATAAATCAGCATCTGGCAAAATGATGTTTGGTGATTTTCCACCAAGTTCTAATGTTACACGCTTTAATGTTTCAGAGGCTTGTCTCATAATTTGTTTACCAACAGGGGTTGACCCTGTAAATGCAATCTTATCAACGAAAGGGTGATTTACAAGAGCTTGTCCAGCAATTTCCCCAAATCCTGGAACAATATTGACTACACCTTTTGGAAATCCAGCTTCTTCAAATAATTCGGCTAAATATAGAGCGGATAGCGGAGTCTGTTCAGCGGGTTTCAGTACAATTGTACAGCCTGTTGCCAAAGCAGCTCCCATTTTCCACATGGCCATAAGGAGAGGGAAATTCCATGGGATAATTTGCCCAACAACACCCACTGCTTCATGGCGTGTATAGTTAAAGTATTCGCCGGATACTGGGATGGTTTGTCCGACAATTTTTGTAGCCCAACCGGCATAATAACGCATATGCTCAATAGCAAGCGGAATATCTGCCGCTAATGTTTCACGAATGGGCTTACCGTTATCTAATGTTTCAAGCTGAGCTAATTCATTTTTATGTTCTTCCATTAAGTCTGCCAGTTTGTACATCAAGCGACTGCGCTCTGCACCGCTCATACATGACCAAGGTCCTTCATCAAAAGCTTGTCTTGCGGCCATTACAGCTTTATGAATATCTTCACGACCAGCTTCTGATACGATTGCAAGTGTCTCACCAGTTGCTGGGTTCGGTGTTTTAAATGTTTTTCCGGATACACTTTCAACAAACGTTCCGTTCACGTATAACTTTTTTGTTCCCTGAAGAAACTGTTCAACCTTTTCATGAAGATTTACAGCTAATTGACTCATTGCATAACCCCCTTGAAAATATATTGTAAACGCAGTAAGAGACAGCGTTTATCCCTGTAACAAGGTTGTAAAGAACAAGTTGAAAGACCTCTAATTTTAATCATAAATAATAAAAACTGAAAATTCAAATTTCATTTATGTTACAATTGTAAAAAATACGTAATGATGCATGATTTCTACATCATGATACAAATTCTTGTTTGTTTTTACTTTCTAGTAGGAAAAATGGGAAAAAGAATGGTACAATTATACTTTGTGAGAGGAGGGAGACAATGAAATATGATCATGAAGATTCGCGTTTTCGGTTTGCTCATAAGGAAGCGTTAATCGGACTAGGTCTTGCTTGTATAAATTTTGTTATATGGTATGGGTTTGCTTATGGACTAGGTAGTAAAGATCCGAGTGAATACACATATATATTCGGTTTTCCAGCTTGGTTTTTTTATAGCTGTATCGTTGGATTTCTTATCATGGTTGTCTTGCTAAGTTTAGTTGTACGCTTTGTATTTCAAGATATTCCACTCGATGAGGAAGAAAAAAGTGAGGAATGATAGATGAATTGGTATGTAATAATTCCAATGATAATTTCTTTTATCATTGTATTTTTAATTGGTGTATATGCATCACGGCGCGTACAAGCGACAGCGCATCATAAATTTTTGCAAGAATACTTTCTTGGTGGACGTGAACTTGGTGGATTATTATTAGCAATGACAATGATTGCGACATATGGTAGTGCAAGCAGTTTTATTGGAGGGCCAGGTCTTGCTTACAATATGGGACTTGGATGGGTACTACTATCTGCTATTCAAATCGTCACCGGCTATATTGTATTAACGGTTCTTGGTAAAAAATTTGCCATTATTGCACGCAAAATGGAAGCCATTACACTTATCGATTATTTAAAAGGGCGCTATAATCATAAAGGTGTTGTCATTTTATCGGCATTATGCATTATTATCTTTTTATTTTCTGCAACTGTAGCCCAGTGGGTTGGTGGCGGACGGTTAATAGAATCGTTAACGGGGCTTTCCTATACAACATCTTTATTTTTGTTTACATTTTCTGTTCTTGTGTATGTTTTAATCGGTGGATTTCGAGCAGTTGCATTATCTGATACATTACTAGGAATCATTATGTTAGTGGGCACAACAATTATTTTAATTGCAACAGTAATCGCTGGGGGCGGAATTGAAAATATTATGCATGACCTTGTGCAAATCAATCCGAAGCTAATTACACCATTTGGAGCAGACGGCAGTTTAACGAAAACATATGTGACATCATTTTGGATTTTAATAGGGATTGGAGTAGTTGGATTACCGCAAATTAGCGTGCGTGCCATGTCTTATAAAAATTCAAAAGCGATGCATCAAGCATTAATCATTGGTACTGTTGTCGTAGGAACGATTATGATTGGCATGCATTTAACAGGTGTATTTGCTCGTGTTGTACTTCCAGGCATAGATGTGCCTGATAAGGTGATGCCTCTTTTAGCAATGGAAGTATTGCCACCTTGGCTTGCAGGAATTTTTTTAGCAGCACCGATGGCGGCGATTATGTCTACAGTGAATTCGCTCTTATTGCTTGTGAGTTCGTCTATCATGAAAGATATATACGTAAATTACATAAGTGAAAAAGCTACAGATCAAGCAATTAAAACAGGAAGTTTATGGATTACAGGGATCATTGGCTTACTTGTTTATGCAGCAGCGATTAAGCCACCAGACTTCTTAATTTGGTTAAATTTATTTTCTTTTGGTGGTTTAGAAGCAGCGTTTATTTGGCCGATTGTTTTAGGATTATATTGGAGAAAAGGAAATGCGATTGGTGCTTTTACATCTATAATTGTTGGGGTAGGATCTTATATCATCATTCACCTTTGGTTCCCCAATCCATTTCAAATTCATACGGTAGTATTTCCAATTTGTTTTGCGCTAATAGCTTACATACTTGGCAGCATTATGACAACGAAAAAAGAATCATAAAAAAACGCAGTGTTTACAAAAAACACTGCGTTTTCAGAGTGTTGAAAAACAACTCTGTCAATACGATTTTTTAAAAAAACTTTAAAAATGTCTCCTTTTCTAGAAGAATAAAAAGAAAGAAGGCGTTTTTCATGTTTTATAATCAAAAAAATCTTGAGATTACACAAAACCGTAAATTTTATGAAGCTATGTATGATCAAAATCATCATTTGGTTCGTATTGAAAAAGAAATGAATTGGAATATTGTTTATAAATTAGTAAAACCTTTTTATCAATCTCCTGTGGGGCGTCCTTCTGTAGATCCACTCATTATCGTAAAAATTTTGTTGATTCAATATGTTGAA